>JAPUIL010000188.1 GCA_027297085.1 Verrucomicrobiota bacterium
CCGGGCAGGCAGGCCATAGCTACATGAATCAATCAAATTCCGACAAATACTTTACCAACAAATGTCTCACGCGAAGGCGCTAAGAACGCTAAGTTCGTGCCTGATTAATCGCTTCGCGCCTTAGCGCCTGCGCGTGAGACATTATTTCCAATCTCCGGTTAATTTACCTCCTGCTCTATCACTTCAATTTCGCCCACTTCAACATTGGAATCGTCGGTGGCCCGCTTTGAGTTCAACCCCTTGAGGTTTTTGCCAAAAAAGTCCCCGGCCACGATATTCAACTCTTTGATCGACTGGTCGAAGGGTTGTCCGATTGCGCGCACACTGTAGCGAGTGGTCCAATGCACTCTCTTTTCCCCCTGCCTCAACAAGGGAAGATCAAAAGCGGTTAAAAAAACAAAGTAACGTTCTTCAGCCATCATCTCGCCCATCTCAAAAGCAGTTTGGGAGGAAATACTGCGGCTGTATATGTCCTCCATTCCGAGCAATTTAACCTTGGAAACCTTCGACCGTCTTTCGACCTGATCCATGAACTGGGCATCATAATAGTTTTCGGCAAAATTATCAAAGGCTTCGGAATCATCAAAGTCTTCGTCATTGGTTGAGTCATTCTCGAGCCCCATATCATCGAGAGAGTCATATCCTCTTAACTCCATATAGGAGGCTTCGTAATCTGTCACTCCATAGTGAACCATGATGAGCAGATCTCCACTATTCGGATCTGGTTCAGAGTAATAATTCTGTCTCCTCAGGTTATGAGCGAGGTCCTCAGCTATTTCAAGGAAGGTGATATCGTTCAAGCTTGCATCAGCCGTATTGCCACCAAAATAACGACCTTCCATGAGATGATAGGTCTGCACTTTTTCGGATTCGAGGAGTGAGCGGCTCAAGGTATATGCGTTAGATGCTTTAGCTTTGACCGCGACTCGATTGGCCTTCCCATAGGCCTCAATGCAAAGAAGCGCAATCAGCACGAAAGAAACAACCTTGATGACATTAAATACTGGACTCATGATTTCTTAAAAACGTTGAGGGTGCATACTGGAACTTATCTATTAACGTAACCGCTTTCGGCAGGGTTACAACAAGGGGCGGGTGTTGTTAAAACGCGTATTTGCGGTGATATAATGTGGCAAAAATCTACAGTGGAGAAATCACGATCGCAAGGGCCGAGACCCAAAGGGTATGAAAGGTTATAACAACGCATCAAATGTTCGCGCAAAACCATTATTCTCATTTCTTTGCAAACCCTAATTGGACATCGTTGGTATTCTGTTCGCGACCAAGGTCACTCCTACACTTCGAATCTGATGGCGCCATAGGAGCCAGTTTGATTTAATCCCTACCGTGCTGCACCGTAACTGATTGTATCTGCAGGGCTGAATGAAAATCAGATTTTCGATCCAGATTCATTCCAATTTTTATTTTTAAACCACGAATTCACACGAATAGACACGAATCTAATTTCTATTTTCTTACTCTCATTAGTGTGAATTAGTGTCCATTCGTGGTTACCTCTTTTATCTCAAACAAACTCAAGTAGAAGTCACCTTTCCTGGTTCAAGCTTATGGCGATATTCAGATGGGGTGCAGCCGTACTCATCGCGAAAGATCTTACAGAAGTAACTGATGGTGGAGATGCCAACCAGCTCGTAGGTTTCGCTTACATTCATATGCCCGGTCGACAATAGTTGAGCCGCTCTTTTCATACGCATGGTCTTTATGAATTCGTGAGGAGTCAGGCCGGTGACCGCTTTCATCTTTCTATACATGGAAGTGCGACCCATGGCAATTTTCACGGCGAACTCTTCTACACCGAAGGATTCTTCACGCATATTTTCCTCCATGATGTTGATCGCCTTTTCGAGGAATTCCTCGTCGGCAGAAGTAACGGTTACTTCCTTGGGCTGCACAACAACCTGCCGGGAGAAACGTTCACGCAGGTGACGCCTCGATTCGAGCAAACTGTCCAGACGTGCTTTGAGGATATCTATGTTCACCGGTTTAGCGAAGTAGTCATCGGCGCCCTCTTTAATTCCTTTTAGTCGAAATTCATCCGAACTTTTGGCGGTTAGCATCAACAAGGGGATGTGGCTGGTTTCGCGATTGGTCTTCAAGCGCGCACACAACTCCAATCCATCCATCTCAGGCATCATCAGGTCAGTGATAATCAAGTCCGGCATTTTTTTGATCGCCTGCTCAATCCCTTCCTTACCGTTGGTGGCAACAAAAGTCTGATAGCGCTCTTTCAACTCCATGGACAAGAACGCACGCACATCGGAATTATCCTCCACGATAAGTACGGCCGGTTTGGTGTCTGCTTTCAAGGCTTCCTGGAGTTCTTCTTCCGTATGCCCGGGTTCACTCAACATCTCTAAGCTATTCTGCGCTGAAACCGCAGGGGCGGTCTCATCTTCAACCAGTGGCAACTCAACCGTAAATCGCGATCCACAAAGCTGGCCCTCCATTAGTTCGACAGGACTCTCAACGGTGATATTCCCACCCCACAGGGAAACCAGCTCATAGGTGTAGGCCAGTCCAATTCCCGTTCCCTTATACTCACGCTTCACACTGTGCTCGCGATAGAAGGGGTTGAAAATCTTCTCTTTTTCGGACGAAGAAATTCCGATACCATTATCGGTAACTTCCAGCTTCAGGCGATCGGCACCGTTTTCATTCCCGGCCTTTTCTATGGCCACGTTCACCTCAATAGATCCTTTATCTGGGGTATATTTTATAGCATTCGAGAGTAGATTGCTGATTATATGCTGCAACATTTCGGGGTCAAAACACCGTTCACTTCCGAGATCAGATAGGGAGAGGCTGAAGTTTTGATTTTTCTCCTCCCATAATACGGCGTGTGAATAGACCAGGTCCTTGAAAAAATACTCCAGGTCAGCCCTCACCGGATCATAGCTCAGTTTGCCAAGCTCAACCTTCCTGAACTCCAATAGTGTGTCTACCAGACCCTGCATACGCCTGGCGTTGCGGTAGGCCATTTCGAGCGGCTCCTTCTGGGCACGAGTTGCGGTTTTTAGCAAGCTCCGCAGCGGGCCAAGGATTACAGAGAGCGGCGTTTTCAGTTCATGCGAAACTCTGGTGAAAAAATCGATCTTGAATTCCTCCAGAGCGACCAGGTGCCGAATCCGCATGCGCACCATCATAATGATCAAAGATACGATCACCGCTATAATTAAAGCCATGGAGGCAAGAAACCACGGTCGTTTCCATAGAAAGGGTGTTACAGAAAATTGAGCCATCGCGGCGCTGGTATCGATATTCCAATCCGAATCACGAGCCCGCACTTCCATACGGTATTCTCCCGCTTGCATGGAAGGTATCACCGCTTCGGTTCGTTTGGAAAAAGGTGTCCACTGGCCATCATTGATTCGATAGGAATATTCGAGATCTGATTTTTGCGTGAGTGACCAATTGTCCAAACCTTTCCATTTGAAATGGGCCGTGCCGGATTCATGAAGTTTCGAATCATACTTATGAAGGAAAGTCTCCGGTGGGTGGCTGTCGGGCAGGTAACGGATGGTTTTAAACTCGGAGTTGAAGTCCGCCAGGCTGGGGTCATCGTTATAGTTCCAGGAACGACTGGCCAGGTTGATCCACAAAGCTCCCTCGGATGACTCTACCAAGCCGGTTCCTCTTCGCTGTATTCGAAGGTCGGGAATCAAAACTCCGTGACTCCAGGATTGGCCGTCGTAACGACTCAGCCCATCGATGGTGACCGCCCAGATTCCCTGCAAGTGGATGCCGGATAACAGATTTACTACGCCAAACTTTGCTTTTCCACTTGAATCCGAAATTTGCTCCCATCCATCTTCCGACTTCTTAAAGAGCCCGGATCTCCAATTACCTACCCAGAGCGTGCCACTGGCATCCACGCAGAGGCTCGCAGGCCACTCCTCACTGAGTGTATTGATAGTCTTAAATCGTTTACCTTCACGCATCCGCGAGAGCGTGCGGCCTGAAAACCAAAGGTCGCCCTCAGGCGTTTGTGCAATCCCTGTGATACGTTGAGGGACTTCAGGTGGCGTGAAATATTCATAGTGAACATGGTCCCCAAGATTTTGATAACGCAATAGGCCTCCTGATCGTCGAGCCGAATTCTTTTCTTCCATATTCGACCCGAAATAAATGTATCCCTTCTGACTCTCCAAAGCGCTGTGATGGCTCAACATACGGCTGAACTCCGGATGCGTATCGCGGGTCCATTCCCCGTCCTTCAGCCAGGAAACGGCTGCATCTTCACCATGACTGCCAGACACCCAGACCAATCCATCCGCGCTGGCGATGATCGAGTTGGGTTTGTCAATCACTCCGTCTTCAACGCCGAAAGAAGTCCAGAAGTCGCTGGTTGGATAATGCCTGACAATCCGTTTATCCACACTGAGAAACCAGTCGGCTCCACTCACATCGCGGCATTGATAATTAAGGTTTTGGAACGTTTGCCAGCGTTGGCTGGAAAGATCCACAATATGGGCACTGTCATTTCGACCGCCGAGAAATAGCCGATCATTGCTGAGTGAGGTTAAAAACGGAATGTCACTGGTATATCGATTCAAATCGCGCTTGATCCAGGAGCCATTCACATAACAAACAAGGTCCTGTCCCGAAAGGATCCATAGGCTGCCATCTGATCTTTCCTCGATCGATTGGACTTTTGCATCCAGTAAGCCATCCCAGCTTGAGAGAAAGACAGCAACCTCGTCTCCTTCCACCATCCGCAAAGCCTCCGTCGGACTATTAACTGCAATAGTTATTCTTCCACCGGCTCCCTCCTCAATTAACGCAAAAGCAGGAAAGTCACCAAGGTTCGAATCCAAACGAAACGGCTCGCCCATGGGCAAACCGGTGGCGGCGTCGAGATCATAACGACAAATCTTACCCGATCGGGCATTCAAAACCCATAAACGGTTCCGACTATCCACTTTAAGTGTGGTAATTGAATCCAGCTCACAATCAAGACGTGTTGTCTGCCCCTGATGGAAACGATAGAGCCCACTAGTAAGGCCCATCCAAATACTGCCATCGGCCGCTTCGTCGATCCTGTTTCCTCCATTCCCGGTGCGATCCAAGCCAAGCAATTTAACCCATTGGCCATCCTTGAATCGAGCGACCATAAAGGGAGTAATAGCATATATAGACCCATCGGAAGCCACCTTAATGCTGGATACGGTCCGTTCTTTCAATCCGAAGTCTTTAAACCAGTGAGGACGGGCTTGATACCCGTCGTATTCCAGAATCCCTCCATGGATGCCAAACCATAGTTTACCGTCCGGCGCTTCGTCAACCGTCCTCAGGGTATAAGGAATCAAAGGTTCAATTTCCGACCATCGCCAGGGCTCATCGAAGGCAAACGGTTGGGTAAGCTCATAGGGACGCTCGGCAAGTAGCCCCATTTCTAAAATGGGAAGAAGGAGTAAACAGGGTAGTAGCCTTAACCAACGCATGAGCATAAAAAAGTTGAATCACTATAGAGCTCAATCATCGGTTGGCAAGGCGGGCTTTAAAACTACAAGGTCAGCGGGTGTGATTTTGATCGTTGTCAAAAATGATCCTTCTCAGGTTGTGGGTGGTACCCACGGGTTTTGCGGTGCTAGCTCTCAACCTACGAATAAAGCCTCGACCTAACTGTCAAATGGTAGGGCAAGAGCGTCTCCGCTCTGCCGCCCAAGACGGTGCTCCAGTGGCCAAAGTTCCGTTCCCTACGTCAGCACTCACAGCCGCGGACCACGGCGCGGCGAGGACGCCGCTGCCCTACCTTCCTCCTAGAATACTCGAAACTGGGTACTCATTTTTGTGACATGTTTCAAAATCACACCCATGGTCAGCTATTTCACGGCTTGGACAATCCAGAGCGTATCAATGACAAATAGTAGCAGGCAACACTTATGACGGAATCGCGGGGACGCGATAGCCCTACCTTTTGTGAGATGTGCATTCGACGTGTACAAGCGGGAATGGCACTCACTTAAGCGGCTTTTTGTCAAATATCGAAGCAAGACCGGCGTCGGGGTCATTCCTTGCAATCGTGCATGCCACCTGTCCTGAGCTTGTCGAAGGAATGCGGGATTGAAGGTTTGACCCCCTCGAAAGGAAATGGACCGTAGATTCGCTTATAACGGCCTTAAGTGAGTGACATTCTGTACAAGCGGCTTTATGCCGCGATTGCTTGGGGAAGTCACTGGAAGATCGCGGCGTAAAGCCGCTCCTACATTTTAGGGCTGGGTAGCGATTGTTCGCTGAACGAGCCGTTTTAAAATCGGCGGTTTTGGCAACACCGCCCTACCTTTTTACAGCAGCTAACTTGAGTAAATATGCTCAAGCACAATCGAGCCCCAGAAATCAGAGCGACACCCGTACAAAAAGCGCACCGTCTCGGTAGAGGCGGTGCACAATTTAGGGTAGTCTTGGAAGTACCAAGAATGCTTAGAACTAAAAGTCGTAAGTGACAGTTAAACGATAGTCCCTGGGTGTCGGCAGGTCAAAGCGCGCATAAGCGGGACCACCATTACTATGACCCCCTGGAACCACATAGTCTATATTACCATCAATCGCGAGACGGCTTGGAACGATTTTTCTATTATTCAACGCGTTTCGCACGTTTAACTGGAAGGTCCAACGGCCATCTCCGAGAAATCCGCCACCCCTGGAAGTCCGGTATCGCAATAGAAAATCGGCAGACGAGACTGGTTCACCCTCAAACTCCCTACCCTCTTCTTCGCCGACAATGTTGGCTGAACTCCAACGATAGCCGCCTCCAATGGACCAGCCTTTCAGGTTACCCTCTTTGAAATCGTAGGTGGTGAACACATTGAAACGGTAAGGACGCAAGCCCCAGCGTTTCTCATCCTGTTCGATACGATCGTTGACGACATCGACTATTTCCCATATCTCAGTAGCGATACTTTGTTCGGGGCCAGGTACAGTACTGATAGTCTCCCCATCGGGAAGCTGGCTTCCAAGGGCAATGAATTCGGAAATGACTTTACCGTCCACGTAGGCCCCTGGGTTGGTAAGCACATATCCAACGATCGTCTCACCCTCTTCCTCAGGATCGGGAAATTCTTGCTCTGAAAAACCCTGGATTAACAGGCCGTCCTCCCCTTTGATTAAACCAAGGAAATCAATGGCTTTACTGAAGGAATTGCTTACAATGCGGTCTGTTTTGGAAGCGTTGAGAGACAGGCGCCAGTTATCGGTGAAGTTGGCCGTTAGCCTGAGTTCGAACCCGTCCGAAATATTATCCCGAAAACGTCCGTTTACTTCCGGTCTTAGTTCCTGCCTGCGGTTAAGTAAGCTATCCAAATTAGCACCTGTTAGGGCGTCTTCGTAGAACTCGTAGACGTCTTCCATACGGCCAGAGGCCTGACTTCCCCCTACAACTTCGTCAATTGACTCGGTTTCGTAATAAACAATCCGGCCGCTTACGCGATTGTCAAAGGCTGAGAAATCGATTCCAAAATCACTACCATCCCCATTCGGGGGAGGTGAGCCACCGCTTCGTCGGCCCCGACCACAGCGTCGTCCACCCGGCCCTGTTCCCGCTGAACCTGGGCGCGATCAAGGAAGAG
>JAPUIL010000189.1 GCA_027297085.1 Verrucomicrobiota bacterium
GTTTGTTCATACGACTCACAATGAAATCTTTTATGCGGAGACATCTGATCCTTCGGTTATTGCAATAGTTAGGGAAGAGTTGAAAAAGCCTCTTGCAGACAGAAGTCTCCATATGAATGGCCGAATTGATCGTGGTGCAAATGGACCGAACGGAAAGTGGAGTTGGTACTATATTGCGAATGAGTGGACGCTTGCTGAGATGAGTATGGAGCTGTGCGATTCATGGCCAAGCTATGTTGAGGAGAACCTTGATACATGGTTGGAGGAGGTGGGTTCTCTTTGTCCTTGGGCTTCGCGTGTGAGTCGAGAACTCTGAGGTTTTTGATTTTCTAGTTCTCAGTCGATTTAAGTTTTGCTGAACAATTTATATTGGAAGAATTTGATTCCTGTCATTTCTAACGGTTTCCCAATCCCTACTTTTCATGTATGGAGGAACAAAAGGGGGTAAACTGTTGATTGAGGATGTGATACCGGGCTCCCTCATACTGAACGCTTGCTTCTCCGCCTTAACGAAGCCTGTTGTGGAATCGTATTCATAGGTTGTTCGAATTCCATAGGAACCTTCAACCCAGTCCATTTGACCATTTGATTTGTAGGTAAAATCGGTCTCAAGCCCACGACCATCAATCGACTTCTCTAATCGGCCGATTGAATCGTATTGTTTGGAAAAGAGGTGACCCTCAGCGTTGAGTTCTTCGACAATTAGACCGTTTATGCTCGTATTCTGTGATTGCAACAGATCTCCACCGCTAGTAGATACATATCTCTGCGTCACGAGCTTAGCCTGCGACCGTCTTCCTTTTACAAAGTCGGAATACAGATTACCAAATTTGTCCAGAGACAAGGCGTGGCTCATAGCACTGTTCGCACTTGCTGCCCTTATCGTGAAAAGGTTATAGCCAATTCGTTAATCAATTGTTGGATCAAATCTACAGATGGATGACTGATTTTATCCACAAACAGACGCTGAAATATGTGAGTAGTTTACCAAAGGGGATGAAGAAATCGAGAAAACGAGAAATCGCATGATAAAACACTTGATGCCACTCACCGCTTCTCCCTGAATGAACTTCCATGGCGATGTGCTTCACCATCCTTGGAAGCAGCAGCTCTGGAAACTGCAGCCTCCTTGCTACCAACCACTGTAAAATCCTTATCGACGCCGGCTACTCAGGCAAGCAGCTGTGTAAGTTGCTGGATTCCGTTGGCGAGTCGATTGACAATATCGACGCGGTATTCCTGACCCACGAACACACGGACCACACGGCTGGCATCCGGGGCCTAAGCCGGTTTCAGCACTTGGAGTTTTACGCCAATCACGGCACCGCCAAGGCTGTCCAATCCAAACTGTCGCGAAGGCCGTCCTGGAAACTGTTCGAAACGGGCACGACTTTTCAATTTCGCGATCTGGATATTACCAGCTTTTCAATTCCACACGACGCCTACGATCCGGTGGGATTTATCTTTAAAAACGGCAATGGAGAGCTGTTTACTCCGTACCGCAGCCTGGCCTGGGCGACGGATTTGGGATACGTGTCTGAGCTGGTAAAGGAACGCATCCGACAGGTCGATGTGCTGGTACTGGAGGCCAATCACGATATCGAGATGCTGAACGAGGATACCAAACGACCCTGGGCAGTTAAGCAGCGCATCACCGGCCGACACGGGCACCTTTCCAACCATGCTGCGAAGGAACTTTTGGACACCATGGAAGAGCCTCGGTGGAAACAGGTTTATCTGGCTCATCTCAGCAAAGACTGCAATTCCGTGGAAAAAGTGGCTCAGACTGTGACCAATGGTAAAAATCACACTCGCGCCTATAACATCACTGTCGTCCCGCCGGGGGAAACGGTTCCTCCATTCGAACTATAGAATCCTACTTTTCCTCCTACTTCTCCTCCTACTTTGTTTTCTACCACTCGGACGGCTCGGCAATCCGTCCCTACCCTTCATCAGATCTTACTCCTCCCTTCTCGCTTCTCACTGCTATTCTGAATTACCGTCACGGAAAACGAACCTTGAGACTCATCGGAATATGAACAGATTTGAGTGCATCCGTACCGCACTGTCTATCTTATCGCCGTCCTTATGAAAAAAGCTTACCGCCACACAAAGATTATATTTACTATTGGACCCGCGACCGAGAGTGAGGAGATGCTGGAGAAACTGATCGAGGAAGGCGTAGACATATGCCGAATCAACATGGCCCACGCGGATCATGACTGGACCAGGTCAGTGGTAACTCGAATTCGAAAAGTTGCCGAAAAAGTTGGGCGGGAAATCGCCATCATGATGGATGTGAAAGGCCCCGAAATCCGGACCTGCCCATTGGACGAGCCCATCATCTTAGAAAAGGAACAACGAGTAGATCTATCCACCGACGCCAATATTTTCACGTTTGACGAGGAGGGATTCCCTGTACTTGGGGTAAATTACACCTCCTTGATTGAAGACTTGTCAGTGGGTAATGAGGTGCTGGTCGACAACGGATTACTCAAATTCAAGGTAATTGGAAAAACGAAATCGCGCATTCAATGTCAGGTCTTGATCGGAGGCAGTCTCGGTAGCCGTCGCCACATTAATCTTCCGGGAGTAAAAGTGAACCTTCCAGCGATCACCGAGAAGGACAAGGGCGACATAAAGGTAGGCCTGGAGGTTGAAGTGGATCAGTTTGCCCTGTCGTTCGTGCGTGAAGCGACCGACATCGATACTCTCCGTGAATACCTGGTTAGTATCGGCTCGCAGGCAAAAATTGTAGCCAAGATCGAAGACCAGTCGGCCATAACTAACTTGGACGAAATCATTCTCGCAGCCGACAGCTTAATGGTGGCGCGAGGTGACCTGGGAATCGAATGCCCTTACGAAGAACTCCCGATTATTCAAAAGCTAGCTGTAAAAAAATGTCTACAATTGGGGAAACACGTGATCATCGCTACTCACATGCTGGAGTCGATGATCGAAAACCCAGTTCCAACTCGTGCGGAAGTTACCGATGTTTCCAACGCCGTTTTTGAACGTGCAGACTGCATTATGTTGTCGGGGGAAACGACGATAGGAAAATTTCCTTTGGAATGCGTGCGGGTCTTCAACCGAATCGCGGTTCGAATGGAGTCTTCGGAAGGAGCTGGATTTGCCCAAGGCCGCATACTAAAAGGTCCCAGAACCATGATGCTGCGTTCGGCCAAAATCCTGGCAGAGGAATTGGGCGATGCGCCAATACTCGTTTTTACCAAGACAGGCCGTTTTGGAGAAATCCTTGCC
>JAPUIL010000019.1 GCA_027297085.1 Verrucomicrobiota bacterium
AAAAAAAGATTGAGTTGTTGTAAGCTGAAGGAGTTCTGTTTCGGCCGGAACTCGAAGGCTGTCCACTGCTGGAATGAATTCTGAAAGTAACCGAATATCCGCAAAGGTTTTTCTCGAGACTGAGCGAAGGTGCTTGGGACCACCGTAAAAGATACTAATAAGGTTACGATTGCGCAAAGCAAAGTCAATTTGTTTGCAATCATAGACTGTGTTCTCAATTTGTAACAATGATTCATCGATTTAACTTCTCCAACTTAAGGTACAACGGACTGGCATTGAGCCGCAGGCCGCCCTCGGGGCACCAACGCACGGCTCGACAACCACAATATCAGACTGAGCCGTGCATGCCCAAGGGGCAAGTCGGCCCTAATGCCATGTTAGCTTGTGGCCAGGCTGACAGTTACCTCGGTACCTTTGCCCACCTCGCTTACGATCTTGATCTCACCCTTGTGCTCCTGAACGATTTTGTAGGCCGTGGGCAATCCAAACCTCATCCTCATCCTGGAATCCGTCGTCCGAAAGCCAAAGTCGAAAATGCGCTCGAGTTGCTCCGTCGGAATTCCCACACCCGTGTCGCGGATCTGGATGCACAGCGTGCCATTGTCCAGAAAGGTACGAACTCTGATTTCCCCTTCCTCCTCAATGGCCTCAATCGCATTTTTGAACAGGTGCATGAACGCCTGGTTCAACTGCCCGGGCGAACAATAGATCGGCTTCAGATCCGCATAGTCCCTAACCACCCTGATACCGTCTCCAATCTGGGTCTGCAGCAGGGTCAACGTGCTCTCAATCCCTTCGTGGATATCCGCCACCTGGAACTCAGCCTCATCCAGCCGGGCAAAATTTCGCAGGCTGCTGACAATGGCGGTCACACGTTCCACCCCGGTGGACATCACCCGGTTGGCGTCCCTAATCACCTTGAACACTGACTGAACCATCCGGTTGTCTTCGTATTCTTGGGGAAAGCTCTCCCTCAGCGTAACCTGCAACCTGTCAACCGCACGGGTCAGGGTATCGTGCATACTGTTCATAGCCCCCACCGGGGTATTGAGTTCGTGGGTCACGCCCGCCACCAGATCGCCCAGGGAGGCCATCTTCTCCTGTAGAACGAGTTGCTTCTGCGTCTCTTGCAGCGCCGCCTCGGCCTGCTTGCGTTCGGTAATATCGCGGATAATGCCACTGTAAAACGACCCTTCTTCTGTTGACCAGGTTGACAGAGACAGCTCCAGCGGAAACTCGCTGCCGTCTTTTCTCAGCCCGTGCAGCTCAACGGTTTTTCCAATCACTCTGGGTTTACCCGTCGCCTTCAATCGCTTCATCCCCTCTTGATGCTTGTCTCGATACCGTTCCGGCATCAGGAAGATCAGCGGCTTGCTCGACACTTCCTCCTCGCTATAGCCGAAGATGGTCTGCGCGCCCTGGTTCCACGAAACAATCGTTCCGCTGCTATCGGCTGCAATAATGGCGTCGTTGGCGGACTGGGTGACGGAACGAAACCGTTCCTCGCTGGCCCCGAGCTGATGCAGAGTTTCTTCAAGTTCGATATTCTTGGCGGTTACCTCCTGTGTGCGCGCTTCTACCCTCTGTTCCAGCGTCCGGCTGTAGTCCTCCAGCTTTGTGTTGACCCGCGCAAAATTCCTCGCAAGGTGCACCGACATGGATATGAGCAGACCCACAATGCCATAGACAAAAAGGACTTCAAAAGGACCGCTTAAATCGTCCACGACGTTTATGGACATCAGGATCTGATAGACCGTAGCCCCAATAAAAACCAGAAAGCCCACTCCGATAATCAGCGCCCCATCCTGTTTCCGGAGGATCGCCCTGACGACAACTCGGAGCATCTCCATCAATACCAACATCGCGAACAGATAGATCAGGCCGATTTGGATATAGACAACGCCAAGGCAGATCATCAGGCAGGCGGCTGCCAGCAGACGAAACTGAACGGGCGGACGCGAGTAGTAGAGCTCGTATAGAAACCGTACTCCGGAAATGACAAAAAACACCACGGCGATCTTTGCAACCTGCACCCAGACCAGGTAGCGGGCAGGATCGGTAATGAAAGCCAACTCAAAGACAAGGTAAGTAAATATGGCGACACTACCCGTGAATATCGCATAATAGAGATTGGCCTTGATTCGGGGATAGAAGAAGAACAGCAGCAAATTCAATATCGCAAAGGCAAGCGCTATCCCAGAGAATAGCATCTGGTAGACCGTCCAGTTCCTGGTTCTGGTCGTGTGATACCCGATACCGGCCTGCCAGTCCCCGATGGACATTTCAAACCCCGCCGGGAAACCCTCTCGATGAACGGTTTCACTCCAGGAATTGGAATAACGAACAGCCAGAACGTGTTCCGCTCCATTCTCAAACAAAATCAGGAACGGGTTCCAAATCTCCCACGACACGATGGACTCTTCCTGCTCTCTCGTGGCGGCGACTCGGCCAATTGTGTGAGTCAATTTTCCGTCCAGGTAGATTTCGGCTGCGCCGGACTGCACGAGCATCAACGCCAGTGGTACGTTGCGCAACGCCGGGGCCACTTCCAGGTGAAGCCGAAACCACCCGATCCCATTCCAACCGCTCTCCGGCAGCCGCTGTGACGACAACTCCGTCGCCACGCATTCCTCCCAGTCGCCGTCATCAATAGCCGTTTCTGCCCAGGCCATATTATCCCCGGGTTGATACTTCCAGTTATTGGTCAGCATGAAAAAGCCATTTTCGTCTTTCGGACTGTCGACCGAGAGGATGGTTTTACTACCGACCTGCGCACGCATTTGCGGGACCGGTGGTAAGCACAACCATAAAAGGGTTAGCAACAACACTCGCTTCATAATCTTTCTCTGAGAGCAATTTGCCAAAGACCAATCGAAAAGTTGAATAGGGTGCCTATCATTTTTCGTTTTTTGTGTTGCAGGATATGTCTGGGTTGGGTCAAATTCCATAGTTGCCGCTGGATACCATCAATCATGGATAATGAAGAATCAGAATAGGGCAAGCTAAGTTTCTAATCCTTCTTCGTAGTCCATGTTGCTTTCGGTTTGGGTGGCTAACAAGAGCATCGCCTGCGCGAAACAGAGGGGCATCTAACGTACTGAAGAAACAAAACTTGAACAGAACTAAAAAGATAAAAATCACGCTCCAGCTCTCGCATCAGGTGAATGCTGCGTTAGACAAAAGATTGTTAATCAATCGGTTTCATTAATTCAAATGTAGTAATTCAATGAATTCAATTTCATTGCTTCAATGGCTGAGAATCAAAATAGAGACCAGTCATATTCCATATCATCTCTCAAAATACTGAGGAGTTGATTGATTTTGGACATATCCTTCAACGTTGCTTGCGTAAAATCCACGTTTTGGATTAAGGTTAAACGACGAGGTGTTTTGCATTCTTTATAAAGCACAGGAATAATGCTTTTTCCCCCATCTAGTGCTTGGCGCAACTCAGCGCGAAACTCGTCAGAATTTACTGAAGCTTTAGAAAGGACAACTAAAAGCTTCGTACATCTCTCGAGAGCATCATCTATACATTTCTCCCAATCTGAACTAAGGGGTATATTCCACTGATCTACCCATAGGTTAATTTCATTCGTCTTTAAGAATCTTTGCAAGACCGAGAGCAAATTCTTTATCTTCCCGAGCATAAGCGATAAAAACTAATTCTTTTTTATGTTCCTTCTTTTTGTATAAGGTTTCAAACAGTCGTTTTTTTTCAATCCCATTTCTCACAACAATACATAAATCTTCATTATCCCAAGGCTTTTCGATACAGTGGTATAATCCTAGCTCATTAACTGCCCTTTGTGCGTTTTCTCTATCGGCGTAACCAGTTAATAGAATACCTGGATAATGAGGGGCCATCTTTTTCACCTCAGCTAAAAAACTAATTCCATCCATTTCAGGCATCAGGTAATCCGCTATTATGATATCTACTTCATTGTTTCTTAAATAGATTAGGGCCTCTTTCGGTCTAGTAAAAGTCTTAATATCATAATCTGCCTTAAGATCGAACATTGATTTTATTGAAGTCAAGGTTATCTCATCATCATCTACTACTACCACCCTGCCTCTTCCGGACGGCCGGTAACGAGATGTCTCAGTTATCTCTTTCCGTGTCCTTTCCACCAAATCTTTTGACTTTTTGCTTTTCATTAGGCCTTTCTCAATAACAATTCTTAGCTTATCATTGTCCCATGGTTTTTCAATGATTTGAAAAACCCCAACGTCATTTATAGCATGAATTATCATCTCCTTATCTACAATTGTTGCCAAAATAATTCGGGTGGTATGGGGGGAAATCGCTTTTACTTTTGACAAGAAGGGCAATCCTTCTCCTATGGGACGGCCTTTGAGATCAAGCCAGTAATGTTCAGTAACAACAACATCTGTTGCATTAGTTTGAATAAAATCTAAAGCTTCTTTAGGTTTAGTAAATACGAAAATGTTATAGTCAGATTCTAATGAAAAGAAAGAATGAAGCGACGTCAATACCGCTTCATCCTGATCCACAATCACGATTACTGATTTCTCACTTGACGGCATACAATTTTTCCGAGTAAGGGTAATTCTTTTTTAACTTTAGTTCTTCCTAAGCCATCCAACGGTCCTTGAGCAAACATGACTAACGAGTAGGTAGGTGGTTTCTCGATAATGCCAATATATGTAATATCAATTCAAAAAACAACAAAGATGCATTGCATTTCCTTCTTGCTAAGAAACATAATTGCGTTTGGCAAACTTAATAAATTCACTTTCGAATTCTAAAATGGATTTTGATTATCCTCACTGGGTGCAAGATACAAGAGATACCCCATTAAGAAATTAAGACTTTTCAAATGAAAGTGCAAGTGAAAAGGAGGAATTTCTC
>JAPUIL010000190.1 GCA_027297085.1 Verrucomicrobiota bacterium
TCTCGGATGAGTTCAGACATCCCGGGGATATCGGACGCAATACAGGTTTTACCCAACGACATCGCCTCCAGCAGGCAGCGAGGCGTACCCTCGCGGTCAGAAGTAAGGACAATAAGATCCATCTTCTTCATCAAGTCTAGGGGATTCGAGAGGTGCCCGTGGAATATAGTCTGCTCGCTCAGTCCGAGCTCTTTAGTGAGTCTCGAAAGTTTATGATGCAACGGCCCATCGCCTGCGACGTGGAACTTAATGTTCCTGTGGGCATGCCGATATACCAGCTTATGAACAGCGTGCAATGCAATATCAACTCGTTTTCGTCGAATCAAGCGCCCAAAGTATCCCACGTGGACATAATCATTTGGTCGTCTGTCACCATCCCTCGCATTCTTTCTGATCTCGGCAACATCCACAAAATTGTTCACCAGGTGGATCAGAGACGGATTTATGCCATTCTCAGCTAGATGGGTAGCCATGTCCCGATTTAGTACGAAAATGCCGTCTAACTTCTTGAGAGCACGGAGGTGTAGCTCAGCGCCCAAACGCGAAAGCAGCCATCCGTATGACAACGCATATTGGTCGCGCAGAATCTCACGGATGGCGCTCAAGCGACCGACCCGAGAAAGACACGAGTTAACGATGTCGGGTCGCAAACCGTATGAGACAACGGCATCGATGCCATTGTCTTTCACGTAACTACGAACTCGCCCTATCCGCCTTAGCCCAGTCCATCCCGTCATCTCAAAGTTATAAAACGGTACACCTGCTCCCAGAACTTCGTCTAGCAAGGACGACGGACCGTGCTCGTCTGCATCAAGTGCAGTAATGACAACGTCGTGATCCTGTTCATGCAAGTATTTTGCGAATATAAAGGCTCCCAGCACAGAACCTACTCTCTTAAATGCGGGTGTGAGGATTACAATTTTCATCATGGCGCTACTTCGCAGAACAATCGTTCGTAATCTCGAACGATGATACCCACGTCGAAGCGTCTGACGGACTCCTGCGCCACTCTGGCATAACGACTTCTTCTCTCTGGATCTCTCCACAATTCCTCGATGTAATACGCCAACGCATCAACAGACTCTGGCTCGCACAAGCAACCATCTGCATCATTACTAATAATCTCATCCGGCCCCGCCGGACAGCGTGCCGCTAGTACGGGTACACCACAAGCCATGGCTTCGACAATCACATTCCCAAATCCTTCCCAGCGTGATGATAGTACAAACAAATCCGATCGTGCCATCCAGGCATAGGGATTTTTCTGAAAACCCATGAAGCGAACACGATCCTCAATTCTCAGATCTTGCGCCAATTTCTTGAGGTTCTTCTCCTGGGAACCTTCACCGAGAATACTCAATTGGTACGGAATGTGGTTCAATCGAGCGACAGCTTTGATCAGTAGATCGTAGCCCTTTTGACGCTCAAGCGCACCCGCGGCAATGATTTGAAAATGTTTTTCCCGTTCAGCATTCTCCCCGAACCCCAAAGCGTCCACTGGATCTTGCATGAGTTGGGCAATTTCGCTGAGATCTATAGGGTTGTATATCGTTACGACCTGCTCAGGCGGAATGCCGTATCTCCTGATTACGTCCTCCCGAACGCCGTTGGACATAGCGACCACCTTTCGCGCTCGGTAGTAGCTCCAACGAACCAACTGTTCCCTCCACGAGCCTGTTTTCACGCCGGCGGCCGTCCAATGGTTTGTCTCATTCACTAACACCCCTGCCCTTGTCCGTGCCAACACTCCAGATAACACCGCTGCCGCATTTACGTAGCGGAGGGTGGAAAAGACAACGTGTGGTTGTAGGGCTCGGATGAGCTGGGCCAGTCGCAGGACGGACAAGCGCGCCCGCGAACACTCGAGCGGCCGCAGCTCTACATCCTCGTGTAGGAGGTCTAAAAAGGGACCCTCCTTTCGGAAAAAAGACACCACCGGTCTGAAGCGTTTGCGATCTAGATGGTTGGCAATATTTACAAAGGTCCTCTCCGCTCCTCCGCCAGCAAGGCTGGGCAGGATGAAAAGTACGATTCGAGTCCCATCACCCAAGTTGCTTGAAAGGCTATTATCCGACCCCATAGCGAAACACGTGTAGGTCTCCACCAACACTGTTGTCAAACCCTGGTTTGACAAAATTCTTTCCATCCACGATACCAAACACACCCGTATTAACGGTACACGTGCTATGAGACATCACTCACCAACTATGACTATGGATAAGCAACCTGACAGCAAATAGCAGTTCAGGTATCATGATATAGTGCAGCGAGATGTTCAGCTCCACTCAGGTCACGCTTTCCCGATACGTCCGAAACCACGGTTTGTAGACGGCGTAAATAATGGTCTCGAAAATTCACGTCGTAAATCAGCCGATCTACTTGTCTGCGCAGCGTCCTACCATCGCTCGCCGTTAGCACCAATGAGTCATATGAGAAGAATAGGCTTAAATCAGGAATCCGGTTAGATCTCAGCAGGATTATAGGTAGACCAAAAGCTACTGCTTCCAGAACGACGGAGGAATAAGTTCCAACCAGAACATCCGCTCCCTCCAGCAGAGCATAGATGTCCTCATTGCTCTGAGCCACAGAAACTTTCGCCCCCTTATGCACTTTGAACCATGGTGGAAGCATATCAAGCGACGTTTTCGGGTGTGGTTTGAACACTATATGGAGCGCAGAGTCATTTGTAAGTCCTTCCCAAACAAGCCGCAGGATGAATCCGAAGTCATGCAATCCTAGTCCAACAAGGACCCGAACCGGCTCTCCTAAGAACCTTTCCCGGTGTCGACTCTCACGCGACCGAGACCAAAAGCGCTCCGTCTGAAAAGCCCCAGCAATCACGATTCTGTCGGACGGCACGCCGCTTTCCTCCAAGATCCGTCTCGCAAGTGAGCCTTCAGCGATATAGAGATCGGGTTCAGGAATGGGTGGTCCCCCCAAGGGGCTCGACCGTCGGTCGCGCATATCAGCCGCGTATATAAACTTCATTGGAGTAATTGGACCGTGTTGCAGTCCGAAAACCTTTCCCTTTCCCCCTGCCTTCAGTCCCCGAATTAGTGCACGACCGGTGCCGTATTCAAAGAAGTAGAGCCACGAGACCGCGGGCGAGCCTATCTTGTTTACTCGTTCTGCACACCGCTCCAGAACCTGAAGGTGAGGCCAGTCAAATGCCACAGATCGCAGGATGCGTGGTTCAGTGAGATTTGACACATCCAGCCCATGCCATCGAAATGCCATTCGGAAATCCGGATGTCGGCGCATCTTTAGATACTGGAAAATATCGACAGGAGAGAGATGAAGTCGAAAAATCTCACGAATCGAAGTATAAGCTTCCAGCACAAGATAGCGCTGGGGGGATAAGTCATCACCACGCAACAGCCGGTAACGTGCCCAAGCCATGCGAAACGTCATGAAATTTAAGTGGTCGAGAAGTGCCAAAATGTAGATCGGACCGGGCTCCTGCTTATCCAGGCCAATGAGCAGCCGGCCATAATAACGGTCCATCCATTCTTTTCCTTCGGTCCAGCTCCGCGGAAAATACGTGAACGCAAAAGTCCTCCCCTCTTCTCCTCTTGACAAATTCTTGGTCCCAAGGTCCCTGCACGGTACTAGACGGCCAAGAAGGCTTGCAAAACTAAGGAAGGCGGCGCTGACAGCGCGTAATACCAGAAACCACCCCAAAGACTTACGGTGCAGGTGCATTACCTTTGAAGTGAACTCAACACCAAGAGAGTTGCACAGTTGGCCCAACGGTCCAATCATTCCCTTACTTCCGAAATAGATGCATTCCCCGTATCGATCCTCTTCTAAACGAGCGCGAACTGCTTCCAATCGCAAAAGTTCCCACCAGGGTGGAACCGCGGCACTGTTCTTCTCCGAAAGCTCTGTGTACCACCAGAGTTCTCCAAACCGTCTTGCCCAAGTCGGACCACATACTCTAGAGGCAATTTCCTCAAGCCGTTCCCGGACATCCGCCGTGAACACACACGCATTCTGCCGGACTTTCGAACTTACTAGATCAAGGTAACCACTCACGCCCACCATGATGACTCGACCTTCCCAGAGATTTTGGATTTGCTGTTTAAGATCCTCCAAGCCACCATCGATGAACGCCATGACCTGTAGTGGAAATTCACGTCCCCGCTCACCAGCCAATAGGGCGCTTAAGGCTCTCGCGGACCGTTCATTGTCCCAGGTTGGAACATCCAACACCAATAATACACCATGGCCATCTGCTTTAGAGTGATCATCAGAAAATGCGGGATCCACCTGCTCTTGGCAAGCGGTTTTTGTGGTCGACTCGTCAACTATTCTCTGGCTAGTGTCCAGTTCCACGAATTCGTTGTCCTCCTAAATTGCGTTAAAGATGGGATCATTCCCGAAAATCCGTTCTGACTCATCAAGCGAATGACTAGGAATGAAGGGATATATCCCCAGCCCGTGCCTGCTCAAGTCGTAGACTTTTTTTTTCGTTAAGAGAAGCATCAATCTCGAGAAGTGTCTTTAAGTGATTTCTAGACTTACAAGCTTCCCAGGCTGTTTCAAATCCTTGTAATGGATAGACAGATTGCTTAAACAGGTTTAAGTCTAACTGAGGCAATATTGTTATCGCATCCTGGAAATCTTGAGCGGTGCTTCCAACGGAACCGACAATAATCTTGTCGTATGCGACGATGCTTTCGAAATTGAATTCGGTCCTGGCATATGGAAGACCTAGTAGGAGTAATGATGAGCCTGGCGCACTCTTGTGAAATATCACATCCAAAGCTTTGGGATCTCCAGTTGCCTCCACCACGGTCTCGTAGTCGAACAACGTATCCAGGACAGCGCAGGTCTGAATTGCGCAATTACCATCTTCAAAATAGCTTCTCCGAAGTGCGTTGCGATCAAAAACCGTTACTTCGTGCCCATGCAACGTCAAAATTAGTGCTGATAAATGACCAATGGGGCCCGCTCCCACCACTGCGCACGTCTTCCTGCCATTCGTTCCCCACACCCGTTCCAAGCGCTTAAGGCCCTTGAGTACGACCGCAATCGGCTCACATAGGCAAGCCTGCTTCAAATCCATGTCACCCGCAAGCTTATGAACAAACCGTCCAGGTAAAACAATGAACTCCGCATAGGCACCGTTACGCTCAATAACACCAACCTCTACACGTTGCTGGCATCCAATCCAGTTCTCCTTTAGGCATTCTTTACACTCGCCACAACTCTGGATACATTCTGCCACGACAAGATCACCTTCCCGAAGGTGTTTGACATTTGGACCAACGCTTACGACCTTCCCTGAGAATTCGTGTCCGGGTATGATTGGATACTTCGCTATACCAGACTTGTAGTACCCTAGAGAACCGTCAAAGATCTCCAAATCGGTAGCACAAACTCCTACATAGGCCACCTTCATCAATACATCTCCCGGTTTGACTGGGGCGATTTCTACCTCCTCAAGGGCAGCGCGACCCGGGGCAGAAATCACAACGGCTTTACAAGTCTTGTCGAAAAACACCTCTTCTCTCCTTCGTGGGTCACCCATGATGTCGCTTTCCCAAAGACCGCATACTGTCCCTACGGTCTTGTGGATTCGAAACTGCACGATCTCTCGAGACTTCTGACCCAAGCAGCCTTCACGCCCCGCCTGGATAAGGTCCCCTATCACGTACTTGCTTTCCCGGAACACCTCTAATGGGATCTGGTTACGTCTTTTGATTTCGATCCACCTTGCAGCAAGGCCCTCTCGATAATAGCGCCGCCGAACTTGGCGCCATGTCTCGTTGTGGATGTGAAAAATGGCCGCCTTCGGCTCATACACCACATGGTAGCCCTTCTCCATCCAATACTTGGCCCATTCGATATCTTCTAAACCCGGCAGTGTCTCGTCAAAAGGATATTGTTCCCAGAGATCCTTGCGGATCGCTGAATTGGCATTATTTGCGAAGAAGTTGGGTGACTTCAGAGAAATTCGTCGGATCCCGAATGTCCGTTCGAAATCTCGTATTTCGGAATATTTCGAATTCGGCGCTCCGAGTTGTCTCCCATAGACCAGCGCCGTATCGTCTGCCCGAAGAGGATCGATCAAGCATGCTAACCAATTACAGTCCACTGGCTTCGTGTGTGCAGACACGATAGCAATATATCGTCCGATGCTGCTGCGAATACCCACGTTCAGGGAATATCCAAACGTAAAGTCTCGACTCTCGATTCGTACGAGCTGCGCTCCATTCTGTTGCGCGATCTCAGGTGTGCGATCGAAGGAGCCCGAGTCAACAACAATCACTTCATAGTCATGGTAGGTCTGTGTATCAATGGCCTCAAGTAGACCCGGCAAGTGGTTCTGCTCGTTGAAAGCACGAATAATTATCGAAGTCTCAGGCTTCTTCATAAACGTGTACGTTTGATATCAGCCACTTGCCTTTAGCCCTTCCAGGAGATTCTGGATCGTATTCTCATGCACCCTGCGCCAGGCCTCTCGGCTACTGTTGGCACTGTGGGGGGCCAGTAACACGTTGTCAAATCTACGCAACGGACTATGGTCAGGTAATGGCTCCTCCTCAAAAACGTCCAACGCTGCCCCTGCAATTCGATGTTCTTGCAAAGCTCGCACTAACGCTTCTTCATCAACAACAGGACCTCGAGCCGTGTTAACCAAAAAAGCAGTTGTCCTCATTAACTGCAATTCCCGCTCACCAATGAGGTGAAAACTCGTCGGGTTCAGATCGCAATGCAAGCTAACGAAATCCGCCTGTCTGAGTAGGTCATCTAATGATAACACTTCCAGATTGCTTTCCGCGACGAATGGTAGCGGGATCTCAATAATATCATTGCCAAACACGCGCATCCCAAAGGCAATCGCCCGGCGGATGACGACCTTCCCAATATTTCCTACGCCAATGACGCCGAACGTGCATTCTCGCAGTGCGACACAGTGCCGCTTAGTCCACACGCCAGAGCGTATATCCCGATCCATCCACGGCAACTGTCGGGCGAAGCAGAGGATATAGCCCAGCACTGTGTCAGCTACTGGCTCGGTGAAGGCATTAGGAGTATTATAGACACGAACCCCCGCTCGACAGGCTGCCTTGTGGTCAATAGAGTCAACCCCAGTTCCCCACTTCGAAATCACCTTCAGTCTGGGAGCCGCATGTAGCAGTCTCTCAGTAAACTGGTCATCACCGCAGATCACGCCATCTATATCACCAATCCAGGGTAGTAACTCTTCCTCGCTTAGACGTTCACGTACCGGGGGGATCACCAGCTCAATATTATTCTCGGCAAACACATGTTGGTATTCATGAAGCACGGGCTGCATGTAGGGTGCAGAGACAAGCACGCGCCACGTCATGCCTTAGCGCCCTCTGACGGCTCGCTCAGATACTGGTATGTCACTGGGTCCTGGCGCAATAGTTTTTCCACCTTTGCAAGGTCTTCTGGAGTGTCAACGGCGTGTGTCTTGAACTCCGTCTCGGCTAAGCGCACCTTATAGCCGTGTTCCAGAAGACGCAGCATATCAATGGATTCAGCCTGCTCAAGGGGGGTTCGTTCTAATCGAGAATAATTCAGCAAAAGATCACGTCGGAACGGGATGACACATACCTGCTTGAAGACTGGGATGCGTTTTATCCCAAGAATGCGCCGCGTAGGGATGGGTTCCCGTGAGAAGTAGAGCGCGTTCCCCCGACTGTCCATCACAACCTTGATGATGTTGGGATCTAGCAATTCATCCTCACTGTTGATACGCTCCACCAAGTTCACACACTGCACTTGGGAATCATTTAACATGGGAGCAACGGCTCGCTCCACCATCTCGGGGACTGTCATGGGCTCATCACCCTGTACCATTACAATAATCTCCGCATGCAGGCCCTGTGCGGCTTCAGCCACCCGATCGCTGGCCCGCTCATGCAACGGTGAGGTCATAATAGCCTGTCCCCCGAAATCCTCCACGACCTGGTAAATCTCAATATCGCAGGTAGCAACGTACACCCCTTGCAACGTTTTACACATCATCATACGCTGGTACACATGCTCGATCATGGGTAGTCCGAGCATGCGAGCCAACGGCTTACCCGCAAATCGAGAAGATCCCATACGCGATGGGATTATCGCAATAACGTTGACATCCGATTGGAGCATAGTTAACCGTTATCCCACACACCCAGCACCAGAAATAGCGCTGCCCAACTCACGCCTCAAACTCTAGTTCACGAGGACACAAACCACTTCCGGTTCCCTTCCCTCAGACTCTTCAAGAAGATTCGACACGCGAAAACACTACGTTGTAACTAGGGTACTCGGGTTCCTCAATTCGCGCCGCTACTTTGCTGACCACTCTGAACCCGTTCTTTTCGAACGTCTCATAGATCAAGCCCATCTCCTCTTTACGAGAGAGGACCTCTGTAATCTCAATCAGCACGCTCCGAAGCCTCGAATTCCTTAATATCCTCGTCCCACCTCGTATAACTGCACTCTCGAGACCATCGACGTCTATTTTAATGCATTGCGGAATATCCATGCCGTATATGTAATGCAAATCATCAAGCGAAACTCCCATCATTCCTTGCCGATGGATTGGGGTAAACATAATACCAGCGTCATCTATCGTGCGTCCGAATTGATGGATTGCCTCACCAGCTCTCAGATTCCCGCGCACGTTAAATGTATCGAACCGTGTAGAATCCGAGATGGCAAGACAGAACGACGTGACCATATTTGATACATTGTTAATGTGAATGTTTCGATTCAATGCCGCATAAGTTTGTGATTCCGGCTCGAAACAGTAAACCCGCACTTTCCCAGTATATTTCAGGGCAGCATACAATGAATACTGACCCATGTTTGCACCGATATCGTACATTACATCGCCAGGTCTAATATATGTATCAATCCAGGAAATAGTGTCCGGTTCTTTCGTCGCATAGGAAATACAACGGCTTAATTCTCGGGGATTACTTATCTCCATCTGAATGTCAATCCCATTAACTGAACACACCTTTGTTACTTTTGTGGCCCCATGAAACTCCAGTCTAAGCCGGTCAACTATCCTTCTAATGTACAAGGTAGCCTTCATGATCAGGCCTCAGCCGTCCAGCATCAAAACTGCTATGGCACGAACTTACTGAACACAGACGAAATTCTTCGTTTAATAGGCATACAGCAGATTCCAGTCTCTGCCGGGAAGGTAGTTACTCGTCCAAAAGTAATACCCTGGCCGGCGCACCGTCACTTCCAACCAGCTTCAGTGGAAGGCAAACAAGCTGATATAGTCCTGGCGTCACCTCGAACAGGTTAAGCCCTTCAACGATGACAACACCAGCCCCCAACAGCGTCCGGTGGGTGGTTGGCTCAGCGTCATGAAAGCGTTGCACTGAAAGGTAATCAACGCCAAGAAGCTTGATACCCTTTTCTACAACCCAGTTGGCAGACTCTGGCGTCAGTGCCACGTAATCGGGCGTGAACTCCGTCGCTCCTTCTGCCCAGAGTTTAGAATTGCGCGTGCGTAACAAAAGTCGCTCTGTATACCTCGGTAATATCAGTTCCTCCAGGTCTGATGGGGATATTTCCTTCACGTCGGGCAGACTACCCAGATAGGCCGGTCCAACCAGTATCTTTAGTGGTATTTCGTCCACCGCTGCACCACCCTCGATGAAATGGCAGGGGGCGTCAATATGGGTCCCTGCATGCACACAGCAACTCATGTGCGAAACGTTGGCAAGATCGCCAGACTCCAAGCTCATCGTTCGCCACAGGACAACCCTAGGATCTCCAGGCCACACAGGCAGACTGGATGTTATTGGCAACGAGACGTCGAAGATCCTCATTCTGCGATCTCTTATCCAGAATGAATAGTTACCAGGCAGCTTTGTCAGCTTAGTCTGTTTTCCCTCATAACTTGCTAGAAACTACCTCTGACTTTCTCGCGGATTATTTACCCTCACTCAGGTATCGCTTCAATTCCCACAACCTCAATACCAAGTTCCTCGGCGCTATAGCGCTTTTTCCACCACCCGTGAGCTTCGCGTATGGAATCATAAGAACAGTTTTCCATAAACACTGTCTGACGCACGCGGAAATATCGAGAGAAGATGGTATTAAGATCGGGAGCTCTAAGCATATTGATAGGTAATCCTCGGCGCGCAAATAAGCGACGCAAGTAATTCGGATGGAAGCGGTATAGATGAGAAAAAGGATCATCCGTCTTGTAATGGTCGGTCAGATCCACAAAGTGAAACTGAATACATGCAGGATGAGAGACACGATGGAGCTCTCTAACAACATCGTCTAAATTGTGTACATGCTCTAATACCGAATTTGATAGGATTAGGTCAACAGCTCCGTCCGGAAGGCCAGTGTCTGACGCGTCCCTCCGAATGATTTCTACTTTCCCGCTAGAAACCACATCGTCCAAAGTGCCCACAGGCCCAAAAACCCTGCTCACGTACCGATGATGCTCCTTGAGATAGCCAGTCCAATCAATGAGTAGCTTAGCGTCAAATGCGGGGTCTAGCACATAGTACCGCTTCGCGCGTAGGGCGAGAGCACAAAAAGCCCACCCCAGAACAGGCCCTGCACCAATTTCTAATACCGTCAGGCCCTTGAACGGAATCTCTTTTCCCAGACATTTCTGATACCGTAGAAGTCTATCGATAAGTTTAGTTGGATCCGTATGTTTTGAGCTGCTACCTAGCTGACCGCGCCGATAACTAAAATAGGATTTACCCCGAGGATGTACGACGGCGGAATAGAACTCTAGCAACCTCTGTTGTGTTTCCCATTTGACCATACGTGACATTTTCTTCATCAGATATAGCATCACGTCTTAGAAGGATCATGATTTCTACGATTTTCGCAAACGAGAGCCACCACCCTAATGTGTGAGCTTAGTCTGTTGATTTTCAAAAATTGCTGGAAGTTCACTCTGACTTCCTCCCCCCTACTATAAATGATCTGTTTCACAAAGGAAGGAATTGATATATTTGGATTCTCAGCTGCAACATTGCACACAATGTCCACGTCCAACTCACCAGGTGTGGTTAGTTCGGCCAACTCAAACCCACAGCGCGCCACCAACCGCTCCATACCCTCCACAGAGATCAAATTGAGATGATGAGGTGGATATATGCTCTTCGAATTTTCCCACAATACCTGGATGTCAAATCCGCTGACAGTCAGAGTGGTAAACAGAAAAAGGCCGCCGGGAACCAAGAAACGACGAACTGCTTCCAAGAACTTAGCCGGATCGTAAAGGTGTTCAAGAACCTCAAAGGCCGTGGCAGATGCAGCCTGCAACTCCTCGGGCAGGACATCTTCTGCCGGCTTCTCAATAATCCGGAACCCTTTCTGGCGACAGATAGCAGCCAAATGAGGCGCAGGCTCGATCCCAACTACCTCATCGAAGAGATCCAAGGCAGCGATTTCTTCAAGGAAGATACCATAGCCACTACCCACCTCTACAAATGTATCTGGCTTCCTTCGATCTCTTACAGCCTTGTCTACCCACTCGGCCACAAGTCGGGCACGTGGTCGGAAGATTTGCTCCCGTCGGGCCTCGGCCGTCATTTTGAAGAAGTCACTGGCCCAGAACCTAACCGCCTCGCCTTCGCGGTAATAGGCATCGACTAATGCTGGTCGTGGCCGCGGAGATGTATAGAGCGATCCACAGCCCAGACACGTGAGGTAGCGAAAGCCGAATTTTTCGAGGCCTAGCTCAGCGTGATCGCTTGTACATGCGGGACACGGCACGTTGACGAATCCGGACCGGTCACTAAAGAAGCGATCAACATCCTTCCGGGCCAATTCCAGGTACCGGTTAAATAAAGCCTGGGGCCGGATCTCTTCCTCCCTCATCAAAACACACCCATTTTGTCACACCTTCAATCCCGCCATCCATAGATTCTTTAAAAATTAAGCCATCTAAGCACGAAGTCAAAGTAACTATGGTTCAAATAGAAGTCTTCTGCAACAACCACTTTTCTGTCCCCGCTCAGGGTGGCCGCCCTTTATACTAGTCGTTAATCATCCTCACAAAGCGTTTCCCCCTCGGCCCTCTTAGCCTGCATCCCCTTCCAAAATTGCAACTCGTAATATTGCGCGTAATAACCGCCAGCCTGAAGTAACATTTGATGATTGCCTTTTTCCACAACACGGCCATCTTCAATTACAATTATTTCATCAGCGTTCTCTATTGTGGATAACCGATGCGCAATTACAATCACAGTCCGATTCCAGCTCATCTCGCGAAGTGAATCTTGGATCAATTGTTCTGATTTCGAGTCAAGGTCACTCGTCGCCTCATCCAAAATCAGAATCTGCGGATCACGCAGGATGGATCGAGCCAGGGCTAAACGCTGTCTTTCGCCACCGGAAAGTTTAACGCCTCGGTCACCTATCACCGTGTGATAGCCTTCTGGGAGATCCACAATGAACTCGTGGGCGTGAGCACGTTTTGCAGCTTCTACAACCTTGTCCTTTGCTGCATTGAGACT
>JAPUIL010000191.1 GCA_027297085.1 Verrucomicrobiota bacterium
CACACGATCTGGGTTTCGTTTCCGGCGCAGTGAAACAAGTCCTGTGTGTAAACAAACACGTGCATACCCACCCAACCGAATCCATCTCGGCTGACCTCATCGAAGAACTCTACGGATCGAGTCCTCGCCGAATTTTGCACTCCTCAGATCTTGGACACGACCATCACCACCACTGATGGAGGCATTGAAACAGATTTTCTTCGACGACTCGTTGTTTTTCATGCGCCAAGCGCTGGTACTGGGACTTCTCGCCAGCATACCCTTTGGCACCATCGGCAGCCTGGTAGTGGCCCGACGGATTACCTACCTCGCTGCGGCCATCGCCCACGCCGTCCTTGGAGGCATAGGATTTGCACTCTTTGCCCGACATCAATGGGACTGGACTTGGATGCACCCGTTGACTGGCGCTCTTGCAGCCGGAATATTCGCTGCCCTCCTTGTCGGCTGGGTCAGCCTTAAATACAAAGCCCAGGAAGATACACTCATCGGTGCAATCTGGTCACTGGGCATGGCGACTGGTTTATTGTTCATCTTCAAAACGCCCCAATATGTGGACCCCATGAGTTACCTCTTCGGAGATATCCTTATGATTTCCTCATTCGACATTGGCCTGGTTGCCGCCCTCGCCGCTGGCGTTATCGGATTAGTTTGTTTCACCTACCGACCGCTGGTCGCACTATGTTTTGACGAAGAGTTTGCCGGTCTTCGAGGAGTCAGGACCACCCCACTCTATCTACTAACACTTTGCCTTACCGCGATAACCATAGTACTTCTTGTCAGCATGGTTGGCATCGTATTGGTAATCGCACTACTCACCCTCCCCGCCGCCATAGCCAGCCTCTTTTCTAAAAAACTCTGGCAAATGATGATCGGAGGAAGTGCTCTTTGCATGTTCTTCACTTTCCTCGGCACCTGGCTCAGCTACAGTTGGGATCTCCCCACCGGACCGTTGATCATAATGCTGGCCGGGCTCACCTACCTTATTAGTGTCATCGCCAAAAAGTAGCACGCCGCATTCTAAGAGTATTCGCCAGCACCCTCGATCCACAAAGTTAACGGCCTTCAATTCGTCTCTCCCGAACTTGACGCTACAACCGGATCTCCGGTATCCTCTCCACATAGAAAGCGCATCTTCCGGCCGGTCTTAAATTGTTAGAGGATGTGGTTGCCTGGTGCGCGAAGCAATAACCTTGGTTTATCGAATTCACTTTTTCCAAAAGGGATATACAAGCCGCTTAAGGATTCCTTTTGGATAGTGGTCCATACCTTTGAAACCGAGTTGTCTTGGCTGTTCTTCGTCCTGGGGCCAGTAGGCGGTTTTAAAGAGCCAGTCCCAGATACTGAGGACTTGGCCGTAGTTTTGACCGCCTTTGCCGTGTAGTTCAACATCGTGATGCCAAACATGCATGGCGGAGGAGTTGAGGATATATTTAAATGGTCCCCAACTGAAACGAAAGTTGGAATGATTCAGGTCCAACATCACCGTCCAGATCACGGCAATGATGAGGAGAACGAATCCATCAATACCCAGAATGACCAGAGGCAGATACGAAAGTGTCTTGTAGATAATGACCTCTCCCCAATGGAATCGAAAATTCCCGATCCAATCCAGTTCTTTAATACTGTGGTGCAATTTGTGAAACTCCCAGAGCCAAGGCACGTTGTGCATCAGCCGATGGATATTCCACTCGACAAAATCTTTCAGAATAAAAAACAGGATGAACTGCAACCAGAGAGGTGCTCCGGAGAGCAAAGCCAAATCTGCCGGTACCGGAAGACCGGATTCGTGGAGAAATCCATTGAGAAGCAAGACAAATTTACCTGTCAGGATGGCTAATATTAAACCGAAGTAGTGTCCGTTAAACACCAGCCAGAAAAAGTCCTGCCAAATCCCTTTGCGAAGTACCTGCTGCCGTTTACGCCATGGATGGATCCTTTCAAGGACAAAGCAAAAAAGTGAGGCGGCAATGAGCCAGAAATAATATTGCAGGTAAACGGGCATATAGACGCTCTGTTACTTTAACGTGTACCCAGATCGGGATACTTCTTAAATCCTATTTAGATCAATCGACCAGAAACTGTCACTTACAATTCCACATGTAATTTCAATCGGCTTATGCATAGTAACCCATCAATCAAATATCAAACATACTGAAAATTCCGATTATTGCAGATTAGATTGTAATGAAACCAACTACTCGAAGTTTGACCTTTTCCAACAAATCTAATTGTTTATGTTTATCCTATGAATCGACGTTCTTTTCTAAAAACAACAGCCTTCTCTGTGGCGGGCGCATCACTGCCCTGGTATGGTTGCTCGAGGACTTCCAGCAGCGAACCGTTGTTTAAAATTTCACTAGCACAATGGTCTTTGCACCGGCGGCTTAAAAATCAGAATGGAGAGGAGCCACTTGATAATCTGGATTTTGCCAAAACCGCTCGCAGCTTTGGCATCGAAGGACTGGAGTACGTAAATCAGTTTTTCTATGATAAAGCCCGCGACCAGGCCTACTTGAAAGAAATGATCGCACGCGCCGACGGTGAAGGGTCAACAAGCCTCATCATCATGGTGGATCGAGAAGGACAGATCGGCGATCCGGACGAAGCCAAACGTGCGGAAACTGTGGAAAACCATGTGAAGTGGCTGGAAGCTGCCGTGACTCTGGGCTGCCACTCTATTCGGGTCAATGCCGCCAGCAAAGGGACCTTCGAGGAGCAACAGAAACTGGCCGCGGATGGATTGAGAAAACTCTGCGAAAAAGGCGATGAAATGGGTATTAATGTGATTGTGGAGAACCACGGAGGACTGTCCTCTAACGGCAAGTGGTTAACCGGCGTCATGGACCTGGTGGATCATCCTCGTTGTGGCACCCTGCCCGATTTTGGAAACTTCCTGATCGATAGAAACAAAATCGAATGGTACGATATCTACCAGGGCGTGGAGGAACTGATGCCCTATGCAAAAGCGGTCAGTGCTAAGTCCTATGATTGGGGCGTGAGCAGTGATCCTAATGTAACTATTGACACACGTCCGGATCGTAAATCCGAAATTGATTTCAAACGTGTTATGCAAATCGTTCTCGATCACGACTACCACGGATACGTAGGAATTGAATACGAAGGCTCAAAGCATTCCGAGATGGAAGGCATAGCCTTGACCAAAGCGGCCTTGGAAAGAGTTCGCGAAGAACTGAGCAGCTGATGAAAACAATAAGAATTATTAACTTTCTGATCCTCACTGCCGGACTACTGTTTGGCCTTACTCTAAGTGCGGCTGATTCATCGCGGCCGAATATACTCTGGATCATCATTGATGATATGTCGGCCAATTTCTCCTCTTATGGAGAAACGCTTATCGATACGCCGCACGTGGATAAATTGGCGGCTAACGGTGTCATGTTCACAAAAGCATTCGTTACCGCCCCGGTCTGTTCTACCAACCGCTCCGCCTTTATCACTGGCATGTACCAGACATCGATCGGCGCTCATCATCACCGTAGCGGTCGAGGTGAACTAAAAATACATCTGCCCGATGGCATACGGCCGATCCCGGAATTGTTTCAGGAAGCCGGATACTACACAGCTATCACCGGGTGGCCCAATAGGAGCCGGGCAACCTTGGGAAAGACCGATTATAATTTCGAATGGGACAGCGCCATGTACGATGGTCCCGACTGGAGTAAGCGCAATCCCGGTCAGCCGTTTTTCGCACAGGTTCAACTTCCCGGAGGAAAACACCGCGGCAAAACCTTGGAATCTTTCCGAAAGCTCAGCGAACGAGTCCAAGAGATGTTTGGCAACAAAACGGATCCCACCAAAGTGAAGCTCCCACCTTATTACCCCAACGATCCTGTGATATTGGAGGATTGGGCCGCTTACCTGGACTCGGTCCGCCTGACTGACAAATTTGTGGGCGATATTATCAAACGTCTGAAAGAAGATGGTGATTACGAAAATACAGTGGTTTTATTTATGACCGATCACGGTATCAGCCATGCCAGGGGCAAGCAGTTTTTATATGAGGAAGGTCTTCACGTGCCCCTGGTTATCGCCGGACCTTCCATTCAAGCCGGGCAGGTCCGTGACGATTTGGTT
>JAPUIL010000192.1 GCA_027297085.1 Verrucomicrobiota bacterium
GCCGGAGCTGGAAGCATTGCTGAGATTATCCGCACCCAGGCTCCTTCCATTTTAGTGCCGTACCCATTTGCCCGTGACGATCACCAAACGGCCAATGCTCGTTTTGTGCAAAACAAGGATGCTGCTTTGGTGGTGGAGGAGACACAGTTTGCCAGCCTGTTGGACGAGGTAGTTAAACTGTTATTTGATAATTCGCGTTTGGAAATATTGTGCCAGAACCTGAAAGCTCTTGATCGTCCTGAAGAAGTAAATCTACTGGCCGATGCCTTGGAGGAATTGATGGCTAATAGGCAGGCTAAACACACTCATTCGCCTGTTCCACCGAAAGAAGCATGATTACCGCGGAATCCGATTTTGCCAAAAAACATTTTCACATGCTCGGTGTAGGTGGCATGGGTATGGCGCCTCTTGCATTGTTTCTTAAACAAGCTGGATGCCGAGTCACGGGCGAAGATGATAACTTTCATCCTCGAGTGCACCAGATGCTGTTGGCGAACGGTATAGAGATCAGTCAGAAACCGGACCTGCGATCCGCCGATGGAATAATCTATTCAAATGCTATTCCTGCAATTCATCCACTATTGAATGCCGCTCATAGTGAGAAAGTGTCTGTCATGCGCAGAGGAGAATTTCTTGCAGTACTTAGCCAGCGCTTTAAGACTCTGGCCGTAGCCGGTTCGCATGGGAAGACCACTACCTGCGGGTTGCTGATTCACGCTCTGAATCAAGCCGGATTTCTCTGTAACTATATTCTGGGAGGTCTATTTTCGGATGACTCGTATTTGCCCGGAAATTATCAAGACGGTAGTCCCTGGCTAGTCATCGAGGTCGATGAAAGCGATGGAAGCATACATAACTTCAGTCCCACTATCAGCTTGCTGGTCAATGTTGACTGGGATCACGCGGATTACTACCAGACGGAAAAGAAGTGTGTAGAGACTTTCAAAGGACTGATCGGCCGAACGAAAGAACATGTGTTTCTGAATCAATCTTGCCAGAATTTGCGACAGTTAGATCTTCCGGAAATTCAAGCGGAGATTCATACATTCGGTGAGGGAGGAAATGCTCAACTAATTAAGTTTAACGACCGCCTCCTCGAAGTCGGAGGTGAACTTCCTCCCTGTTCACTTTCTGTTCCTTTTGATGAACCCTTTAATGGGCAAAATGCGCTGGCGGCACTTTCAGTGGTTCATTTGCTGACCAAATCCCTTCAAACCAATCTTTTTCAGGACTTTCCCGGACTGTGGCGTCGACAGGAAATACTTTTTGAACGAGATGGATTTTCAGTAGTGGAAGACTATGGGCATCATCCGACGGAAATCCGCAATTTATTCGAAGCGCTTCAGCTGAAAAAAGAGCCTTTGACAGTCGTATTTCAACCCCATCGTTTTACGCGAACTCTGCAATTTAAACATGAGTTTGCCAAAGTGCTTAGCCAGGCGCATCGCCTAATAGTTATGGAAGTGTACGGTGCGGGGGAAGAACCCCTGGCCGGTGGCTTGGGAAAGGATCTTTTTGAGCTTTGTTTGGAAATGAATTCCGGTAGCGAAATTTATTATTGCGCTGATCCTTCGGCAGTTTTGGAGCGGCTCGAGCTCATAAAACATGACACCGGTGTGCTTTTGTTTTTAGGAGCCGGCAATATTCAGGCAGTAGCCGCTGATTATACGGCCTCATTGGATAGTCCCGGCACCTACGAACGATTGGATTTCTTATCCGCGGTATCAGACCGGCTCTTGGAAGATACAACGCTGAAGACGAACGAACCACTGGCAAACAAGACGACCCTTCGAGTAGGAGGTGCGGCGGACTACTATGCCGAACCTGCCAATGAAACTGACCTTCAGGTGCTTCTCCGTGAAGCTGGAAAATATTCTTTGCCTGTTCACTTTCTCGGGCGCGGCTCAAATTTGATTGTACCCGATTCGGGGGTGCAGGGCCTGGTCATCCGCCTTTCCAAGCCCTTCTTTCAGAAAATCGAGCTTATGGATGATGGTCGCATTCGTGCGGGAGCCGGAGTCCGGTTGAAGGAACTTTGTGGGTTAATGCGCCGAAAAGAAGTGGCAGGATTTGAATTTCTCGAAGGCATACCTGGTTGTGTGGGTGGTGCGCTGCGTATGAACGCTGGCGCCATGGGGGGCTGGATATCTGAGGTTATTTCAGAAGTGGTGCTGATGAATTATCGGGGTGATATTTTTACGGTAGCTTTTGAAGAATTGCATTTCGGCTATCGGCATTGCCGTGAACTGCTAGACACCATAGGATTGGCTGTGATATTCAAAGCGGGAGATGCTTCCTGCATTCAAACCATCCAACACACCATGGATACTTACAAGAGCTCGAGGAAGGAGTCTCAACCGCGTCTGCCTAGTGCGGGATGCACCTTCAAAAATCCCGAAGGTTCAGCAGCCGGAATGCTGATTGACCAGTCCGGTCTCAAAGGTTGCGGAGTTGGAGGTGCGGAGGTGTCGGACATCCATGCCAACTTTGTAATTAATCGCAACTCAGCAACCGCCACAGATGTAATTTCTTTAATCAAAAAACTCAGGAAAGAAGTGTATCAGAAAACGGGTTATATTCTTGAACCTGAAGTGATTTTGTTCGGTGATAGTTGGATGAATTATCTAGATCCATTGCGAAAAGAACCTTGTACCACGCAGCCTTTTCCTTGAGGCTGAATAAGAAGCTTAACTTGCTTACATGCTACCAACTCATGCCAAGAAAGAAAAAGTCCCTTTTACCCAAAACATCCTGGAAACGAATTCCCCAAAAGGCGGGCAAACAGGCTATTACCAGAGAGTCTAAGATCGTAAAAATGAGACGTTTATTGCGATTCACCGCAATTAGTCTAGGTACGGGGTCTACCGTATTGGGTTTGTCATTACTCGGCTATTATTTTATAAATACGCCAAAGACGCCGGCTACCAACACCACCGCTGCTTCATTCGTGCATCTCGAGATCCAAACGGATGGTGTGCTGCCGGCTCCCTGGATCGAATTCCGCATGGCTCTGGAGGAGAATCTGGGGTTGATGCAGATCGATATGAGTGGTGTTAAAGCAATCTTGGAGACCTATCCCCAAATTAAGGCAGCTTCTGTAGAACGCAAGTTTCCCAAGACTCTATGTGTGCGTGTGCAAGAACGGTTCCCTGTATTCAGGATGAAAGTAAAAGAAGCGAGCGGTGAGTCGGTGGTTCTGCTAGTTGATGAAGAAGGATTTGTTTTCAAAAATATCAGATATCCGGATCGTTTGATAAATCGACTTCCCTATCTGGCAGGCGTTGATCTTCATCGAACCGTCGATGGGTATGTTCCAATTCAGGGAGTGGCTTGTCTCGCTGAGCTATTTCACGTGGCTCGAACGAATTTTCCTGATTTGGCTCGCGAGTGGCGGGTTGTGTATGCGGATCAGTTGATCATGGCCAAGAGTTTCACCAAAGGGTACATTCGTGTGCGTTCGCGCGGCGTAAAGGAGATTTTGTTCAGCCCAAAGAATTTCGAGAAACAACTCGAAAAACTGCAATACATACTCGACAGCCACGGGGGGCCTTCTGTATCGTACATAACCCGGGTGAATCTCTCCCTTTTAGACCAGCCAACGGTTGAATTCGCCAACAACTTTCATCCTGACACCTACCATTAATTCTTCCAAGTTATCCCTATGGTGAACTCCAAAATTATCGGAGCTGTAGAGATTGGAACCAGTAAAGTCGTCGTCCTTATCGGCGAGATCGTTAACGGAAAAACACTCAACATCGTCGGCATGGGAGTATCCTCCAGCCGTGGTGTTAAAAAGAGTGAGATTATCGATTTCAATGCGGCCAGCGACTGTACCCACGCGACTATCATGGCCGCCGAGGAAAGTGCCGGTGTTCGAGTTGATGCCGTCTATTTGGCGCAGTCCGGACGCCACCTGGATACCTTTTTCAACGACGCAGAAGTAACGGTTAAATCTTCTGAAAACATCGTGCATCGTTCGGATATCCGGCGTTTGCTGGCCGAAGCCAAGAGCAAACTACTGCCTGAAGATCGAGCTATCATCCACCATATCCGCAACGGATTTCAGCTCGACGGGCAACCTGTCGATAATCCTGAGCATCTGGAAGGCCATAAACTTGGAATCGGTTACTGGAATATCCACGGATCGGTGAAAAAGATGAGTGATTCGATTCACATCATCAATGGATTTGGCCTACAGGTTGAGGACTTGATTGTTTCCTGCCTCGCTTCGGGTAAGATGGTAACAACCGATGAGGAGCAAAAATGCGGTGTACTTGTCATCGATATTGGAGGCGGGTCCACCGATTATGTTTTGTTCAAAAACGGCTATGTCGTTTACTCGGGAGTGATTGCTGTGGGAGGAGATCACATTACCAACGATTTAAGCATCGGGCTGCGGACCAATGCCAAATTGGCGGAAATGCTCAAAGTGAAGAATGGCAAGGCATCTCTTGAGCCAAAATCAAAGAATGACAAAGTCATGCTGATAGGGGATCTGACCATAGGCGATCGATCCATTTCACGCGCTAGTGTCTGTCAAATTATTAACGCCCGCTTGGATGAACTTTTTAAGCTCATTCGGGGCGATAAGCATATTGCTCCCTTTTTCTCCAAGCGAGAATTGGCTTCCGTGGTATTGACCGGGGGCACCTCCAAATTGAAAGAGATCGAGAAACTGGGAGAAAAGGTGTTTGGACTACCCGTTACCCGGGGAGAAAATCCCTCATGGGTGGCATCAGACCTGGCCGGACCTGAATACAGCACAACGCTTGGCCTACTCTATTTCGGCTTCAGCTATAAGGATGAGTCTCGTTTCTCCGAACAGCGAAAACGGACCAAATTTATTAAAGGTGTTAAACAACTACTAGGCTTTTAATCCGATCTATTCCATGGATTCTCAAGAACTTTTCGCAAACTCTGTTCGCATCAAGATTATCGGAGTGGGAGGGGCAGGTAACAACGCAGTTGACCGCATACGCATGGACATGGAACAGCTTGAAGGCTTGAGCCTTGCCTGTGTAAATACCGATCTGAAGACCTTGTCCGATTCACCCGTAGGTGAAAAACACCTGATTGGTCGCAACATTACCCGGGGATTGGGTACCGGCGGCGATCCGGAGCTAGGTCGCCAAGCAGCCGAATCTGATCGAGAAACCATCACCAGACTGGTGGATGGTTTTGAGTTGATCTTTATCGTTGCCAGCTTGGGAGGTGGAAGTGGTGCCGGTATTGCACCTGTAATTTCCGAGATCGCCAAACAACGGGGTTCCCTGGTCATCGCTTTCGTGAACATGCCGTTTACCTTCGAAGGAGCACGGCGTTTTAAAATGGCCGATAATGCCCTTAAGGAGTTGCGCGAAATATCCGATGCGGTGATTCCATTGCCCAACGATATGCTCCTGCAGGAAGAAGCAGCGCAGGACTCGGTATTAAATGCTTTCTCCAAGGCTGATGAATGGATAACCCGCGGAGTAAAATCCATTTGGGCGATTCTTTTAAAGTCCGGTCTCATCAACATAAACTTTTCAACGCTTCGGGAAGTCTTCAGTATTCGTGGAGCTAAAACCTTGTTTGGATTTGGTGTGGGGCAGGGTCCGGATTTTATTCAAGAAGCACTCGATGACCTGGTATTATGTCCGCTACT
>JAPUIL010000193.1 GCA_027297085.1 Verrucomicrobiota bacterium
ATCCTCAACATCTCAACTCCGTGAGAAATGCGAGGTAGGATCCTGAAGTTAAAGCTCCGTGTATTTGTCCGCCCTACCCTTGGCTTTTTCGACCGGATACTTGCGGGCATTGATTTCCATTTTCTCCTGAATGATGGTGGCGATATCCATCCCGGTAATATTGGCGAACTCGAGGGAGAAAATCAGGATATCCGCCAGCTCCTCGGCGATTTGTTGATGCTTGGAGGGATCATTGAGCACATCAACCGATTCACCGCCTTCCTTCCAAAGAAAGTGTTCCATCAGCTCGGCGGCTTCTGCAGCTATGGCCATGGAAAGATTCTTTGGGGTGTGAAACTGCTCCCAGTCACGGGCAACCGCAAAAGCCTTGATTTGATCCTTCAACTTTTGAAGGCTGGTTTCCGAATCCTGATTCCTGGTCATGAATTAATTTTCGTTATCCAAAAAAATAATTGTGGACATTAAGTGAAACTATGTTCACTAATCACTTAAATCCTCACAAATAAGGATTCTCCATGAACTGACAGTGGAATTTCCTGCAATGACAACCCTTATTCTCGTCCAAAACCATGGCCAAAGTAGTAAAACCAAAAACTCAATTCGGCGTCGACCGGCAAAAGAATCTCGATCTGGCGATATCCGCCATCAATAAACAATTTGGAGAGAATGCGATTATGCGCCTGGGAGCGTCTCCCAAGCTTGACGTTGCTTGTATTTCAACCGGATCTGTAGCCATGGATCTAGCCCTGGGTGTTGGTGGACTGCCCCGTGGACGAATTTGCGAGATTTACGGCCCCGAATCTTCCGGTAAAACTACCATGTGTTTAAGTTTAATAGCGGAGGCGCAGAAACGAGGAGGAACCGCGGCGTTCATAGACGTAGAACATGCACTCGATCCCAAATACGCGCGGATTCTAGGCGTAGATCTGAGTGAACTCATGATTGCCCAGCCCGAAAGTGGCGAGGATGCGCTTAATATTACCGAAACACTCATTCGATCCGGCGCCGTGGACGTAATCGTCTTGGATTCAGTGGCGGCTTTGGTTCCTCGGGTAGAACTGGACGGACAGATGGGCGATACCACAGTGGGCCTTCAGGCCCGCATGATGAGTCAGGCCATGCGCCGGCTGACCGGAGCCATCAACAAGAGCATGTGCGTATGCCTGTTCACTAACCAGATTCGCGAAAAAATCGGAGTGATGTTTGGGAGTCCGGAAACCACCCCTGGTGGCCGGGCATTGAAATTTTTTGCTTCTATTCGGATGGATATTCGCCGAATCGGCCAAATTAAGGACCCAACAGGGAGGGTAGTGGGCAATAGGACCCGGCTCAGAGTGGTCAAAAACAAAGTGGCTCCTCCCTTCACGGAATGTGAATTCGATATCATGTACGACGAAGGAATCTCCAGGACTGGTTCCCTTATTGATCTGGGCGTAGAACACAGTATTCTGGAAAAGAAAGGAGCCTGGATTTCGTATAAGGGGGACCTGATAGGCCAAGGCCGTGAGGCCACTAAACAACACCTCATGGAGCACCCAGAATTGCAGGACGAGCTTAACAAAGCCATTATGGAGAAAGTTAATATTGGCGTAGGGAATGTTATTGCCTCCGGTGATGAGGATGAGGATGAAGGTTAGATTACCTTCATCACATGGATTCACAGGACACTTTTGCCGCATTATCTACACCACACGGGGAATCCGCCTTGGGCGTGATTCGTTGTAGCGGCCCATTATGCCCGGATTTAGTAAAGGGCATATTTGGTAGAATTTCCCCCACCCCACGACGCACCTACGTTGCCGATTTTACCAGTAAATCCGGCCAGTTCCTGGATAACGTGGTCTATACTTTCTTTGAGCAGGACCTGTCCTATACCGGAGATCCCATGCTTGAAATTTCTTGCCACGGAAATCCATATATTCTGCAACATATTCTGGAGGACTTGGTTACAAGAGGTTGCCGATATGCGTTGCCGGGAGAATTTACCCAAACTGCTTTTCTGAATGGAAAAATGGACCTGAGTCAGGCCGAGGCAGTCATTGATTTAATAAAGGCCAGAACAAACCTGTCTTTCAAGGCAGCCTCTCAGCAACTTCAGGGCAGTCTCAGCAGGCGTATCAATAAATTGGTCGATGATCTCCTCAAGATTGTTGCCGAAATCGAAGCCTATATTGATTTTCCAGAAGAAGACCTGCCATCGGAAGGCGAAACAGCTCCAAAACAAAAAATTAGTAAGCTGATTAACGAAATTGATCAGCTGTCTGAAACTGCCAGAACAGGCATTTTTCTCAGGGAAGGCGTTAAGGCTATAATCATAGGAGTACCCAACGTAGGGAAGAGTAGTTTATTGAATCGATTGCTCGGACAATCCAGAGCCATTGTAAGTGATAAACCGGGCACGACAAGAGACTACATTGAGGCTGCTTTTTTTGTAGACCCCTATCGTATCACTATTGTGGATACTGCAGGGATTCATCAAACCGATGATGAAATAGAAAAAGCAGGAATTGATAAGACCTTGGAACAGATAGGGTTAAGTGATCTAATTCTTCTGACTATAGATGGCTCTCAGTCCCCTACCCTACTCCCTGAAAATGTTTCGGCATTATTGAACTCCGAAACCACTCTGGTGATACATAACAAATCTGACCTGACCCAAAATCCTGAACTCTCCAACTTTTTGCCTGAGTTTCTAAAGGCTGAAGTGTCCGCATTAACCGGTGACGGATTGGACTTTTTGAAACAAAGTATCGCAAGATTATTGGGGAATCCAATCATCTCAGATCAAGGCGATGTCGTGGCAGTCAGCGCGAGGCACCATTCTGCGTTGCAAAAAGCATCCACTGAACTGGAAACCGCCTCACAATTATTGACCCAAGATGAACCTGCCGAGTTGGTCGCAAGTCACTTACGTGATTCTATGACAAATTTAGAAAGTATCGTTGGCAGGATCGATAACGAACGCGTGCTCGACAAACTTTTTGCCACCTTTTGCATAGGTAAGTAAATGATGATCAGCAATAAAGAGCCTTTTGATGTCATCGTTTGCGGAGCGGGCCACGCTGGAGTTGAAGCCGCATTGGCTGCAGCGCGTATGGGAGCCCGCACCCTACTCCTCAGCGGAAATATTGATACCATCGGACAGATGAGCTGTAACCCAGCTATCGGCGGCCAAGCCAAAGGCCATATAGTCCGGGAAATTGACGCATTGGGCGGAGAAATGGCCGTTAATGCTGATACCACCGGCATTCAGTTTCGTTTACTAAACGCATCTAAAGGCGTAGCTGTTCAAGCGCCTCGGGTACAATCGGATAAAAAGGCTTATCAGTTTAGATTAAAGCACACAATTGAACACCAGAAAAACCTCACTCTTTTTCAGGCGACTGTTACTAGCTTACTATTCAAGGGAGACCGCGTAGAGGGCTGCAAAACCAATTTAGGTCTTGAATTTTTCGCTCACTGCCTCGTGGTAACCACTGGAACATTCCTTCGCGGCTTGATGCATGTAGGACAGAATCAGAATCGTGGAGGTCGCATGGGTGATTTTAGCGCCGATTCGCTTTCGAGCAGCTTTCTGGGGGCCGGAATCGAGCTTGAACGCTTTAAAACAGGCACACCTCCTAGAGTTCTTGGTCGAACCGTCGATTTTTCAGAACTTGAGGAACAGCCGGGAGACGAAAAACCGACCCTATTCGGATTTTATGACACTCGGGACGAAACAGATTTGTTCCACGTGGAACATTTCGGTGAAACAAAACTGGGATGGAATCCCGGCGAAAATCAAATTTCCTGTTGGATAACCTATACAACTGAAAAAACACACGACGTGATTCGGGAAAATCTGCACCTTTCCGCCATGTATTCAGGGGCGATCGAAGGCACAGGTCCTCGCTATTGCCCGAGCATCGAGGACAAAATTGTGCGGTTTTGTGACAAAGACCGGCATCGGCTATTTCTTGAACCTGAAGGAAGAAATACAAACGAGTATTACATAAATGGTCTTTCAACTAGTTTGCCGTTTAATGTTCAGGAAGAAATCCTCGAAACAATTCCGGGTCTTGAGAATGCACAACTCATGCGACCTGCCTACGCCGTAGAGTATGACTTTGCTCCGCCAACTCAACTTTACCCATCCTTAGAGTCCAAACTCGTCGAAAATCTATTTTTTGCCGGCCAAATCAATGGAACCTCCGGTTATGAGGAGGCCGGAGGACAAGGATTGTTAGCGGGCATAAATGCGGTAAAGAAGGGCAGGGGAGAAGAAGCATTGATTCTGCAAAGGCATGAATCGTACATCGGCGTTTTAATTGATGACCTTGTGACTAAAGGGACTTCAGAGCCTTATCGCATGTTTACAAGCAGGGCAGAGCACAGGCTTCTTCTGAATCATGGTAGCGCCGAAATGAGATTGTCTCACTATGCGAATAATGCGAGAACTATATCTTCTAACCGTTGGAAATTAATATGTTATAAAACATCTAGTATCAAAAAATGGGAAAAGACTCTGGAAGAGGTTAGAACAAAAGGAGGCACCATTGCCGAGGCCATTCGGCGAAACGAGGAATCAATTGAATACCCTCCAGAATTCCTCAAAGAAAGTCACGAAATTCAGACTGAGGTGATCTATAAGTTAAGATATAAAGGTTACCTTTCCCGCGAGATAAAACTGGTGCAAAGAATGGCCTCAGTAGATCGGATAAAGCTACCGAAGAATTTCGACTATTCCAAAGTTCGTGGATTGCGCAATGAGAGCGCCGCCAAATTGAGTTCCGTTCAACCAGTAACCTTGGGACAGGCCAAACGGATTAGCGGTGTCAATCCCTCTGATATAAGTATCTTGATGGTACTGCTGGAATCCGGAAAATTGCAGAAGCTCGGCAAATAAAGTTGCCATTCCACACACACTTTACTTTTTGCTGAAGTTAGGTGTGCGAGGATGAGATCATGAACGATAGTATGAGCAAAATTCTATTGGTGGATGATGAGGAAGACCTAACTGATCTGGTTCGCTATCATCTTGAAACCGAAAGCTTTGCAGTTGATTCTCAGATTGAAGGAAAGGATCTCCGAGTTTTGGTGGAGGACAACGGCATCGGTATCCCGGATGGAGACTTGCCCAGAATATTC
>JAPUIL010000194.1 GCA_027297085.1 Verrucomicrobiota bacterium
CCCAAGAAGAGGAAGGCCCCATCCTCAAGGACGCTGAGCCCTGATTGAAAGATAAATCTAATCCGTTTGCCGAAAACCGTTTCTCCTTCCAAACCTGGGAGAAATAAGGATTCAATATTGTAGCGGTTTCCACGGAAGATACCGGGGTCCGTAAAGGTCGGTTGAGGTAAAGACTACGGCATCGTTTTCATAGGCGTTGGGACCGGAGGACAAGCGCGTAATTTTGTGCCTCACACTATCCGTACTGGTATCGGCAATACGCTGTAGACCAATTCTGCTCCATTTGTAAATGGAATTTTTGACCGAGGCCCCTTGTTGACCAATTCGGTTTCTCTCATGTTGATAAGAACTTGATGCTACGCGGCACGCGCTGAATAGAATCCACTACTCGGGGCTCCGGCATTAAACCGCATGGGTGTGTTGCCGCTTTCGAGAAGAGTCCTGGCATCGGCTATCTTGCGCAAACAGACCGTGGAACCGGTATTTGGGATCATCAAACAGTGCATGCGCTTCCGCCATTTTCTGATGCGGGGCGAGGACAATGTATCCAACGAATGGAACCTGGTCTGCACTGCCTACAATTTAAAAAGAACCTTAACCCTGATCCAAGCCCGCAAAGCGAGAGCTATGGCCGGAGCATCCGCAACCCCTGCCTGAAACAGCCCGGCAAACCGTTGTACCTGCATAAAAAGTACAACAACTCGGATTATTGAGACTCATTTGGGAAAATCACTCCGCATCCCGCAGATCCACCCCAGCACCCGATTAAGCGCTGTTTTTTGGGACAGAATGATCAAAGATCGATTCTGCTAGGTCCGACAGGCTTCTAGCTCCCGTTGATTGCAATCACTCCACTTGAACGACCACAATGAGCTGTGTGCATTGTTTTACTAAGCGGATCTAAAAATTCCTCTGATGCATTTTGCGAAGTATATCGGGTATAAAGCAAATGCTTTAGAGTAAGACTGAGTTCCAGTTACTTCGTTTCTCGTTTTCCGATTTCGGATAACGCTTTGGTGAAATCCGTCCACTCGGGATGTTGATGAGGCGTTGGGTTTGTTGCTACCGGTAGGCGAGATTTTGCTGGTGCTTTTAAAACATCCTCAGCCATCTCGTGCCAGAGTTTCGACATGCGTTTCACTCTTTTTGGATTCTTGGCCGCCAGGTTGTGAAGTTCAGTGCGGTCTTTTGCCAGGTTATAGAGTTCCCACGGATGACTACGAAAACTTACCAACTTCCAATCGCCGTCGCGCAGTCCGCGATCGTTTCCAAACAGCAAATGGATGGGTGGGCGTTGGTCTATTGATTTGCCTTCGAGTAAAGGTAGTAACGAAATTCCGGATACGTCATTGAGCTCACGGCCAGGCCATTGTTTTGGCAGTTCTGTATCGGCCAGTTCGGCCAGGGTGGGTAAAACGTCTACCAAATGTGCCGGTTGGTCAGTAATCGAACCCTTTTTGACTTTCAATCCTTTGGGCCAGTGGACGATTCCGGGAGTTGAGATGCCCCCTTCAAACTGATTTTGTTTGTAGTAGCGAAACGGTGCATTGCGTACCCAGGACCAGCCGGTGCTGTCTCCCCAGGTGGTATCCCGATCGTAGGGATTTCCATCCATGTTGTTACTGCGGCGATCGTAAGGGCAGGCGCCATTATCGGAGACAAAAAGAATCAGGGTATTGTCCATTTCATCGCTGCGTTCCAAGTCGGTAAACAGGCGGCCGAGTTCCTGGTCTACGCGATCAATCATACCGGCCAGTGCGGTCATGCGGCGACTCTCCCAGGTCTGACGTTCCTTGGGGAGCGAGCACCATGCGGGAACATGATCCGGCCGTGGTGACGGAGTGAGGTCCTTTCCAAACAAGCCTAGTTTTCTCTGTTTTTTCAACCTGGCTTCTCGGATTTTATCCCAACCCACATCGTATCGTCCCAAATATTTATTATAATCCTCCTCCATGGGTTGTAGGGGAGCATGGGGCGCATTGAAAGCGACATAGAGGTACCAGGGTTTTATGGTTTGGCGGGCTTCGCCCAGGAAATCCAAAGCGTAGTCAACGTTGGCCACTGTAGTATAAAAATCATTCGCAGGTACCTGCCAGGGTTCACCGTTTAGGCGAAATGTCTTATCACCTTTGTAGTAATTGCAGGCGCCACTGAGGTGACCCCAGTAACGCTGGAAGCCAAAATCCGTTGGTTGGTCTTTAAGGTGCCATTTTCCGACCATGGCTGTAAAGTAACCCGCCGCGCCCAGTACCTCCGCCGAGGTCACTGCACGACTGAGGCTGGTGTTTCCGGCTTGAAAGGCATAGCGCCCGGTTAACAGGCTGATCCGTGAGGAGTGACACTTCGCAGTATTGTAGAATTGTGAAAATCGTAGCCCGTTTTGCGCCAGGCGATCCAGGTTGGGTGTGTCGATTTCGCCACCATAACAACCAATATCCGAAAAGCCGAGATCATCGACCATTACCACCAAAACGTTCGGCCGATCCGAAGCGGCGTTTACACTAGTAATTGCGAAGGACAGTAACAGAGCCAACACCAACGATTGAATCTTCATCCTAATATTGTGTTTCCGAGTCACGGTGAAATCGAGTTTTATTTTTGGGCATAACTTGTACCGGTTGTGATTCTTTCTACGGTGTAAAGATACTCAACTTTACTGCGTTTGATTTGAGAATTTGTGTCTAAGCCTTTTTTAAGCAGTTCCTACATTTTTCAAACTGTTGATCGTATGATTTGCAATTCTCCAACCGAAATACGTTTGTATTTCTACTGCTTCCCAGCATTAACCTCATAGTTTCATAAAAATGTATCCATAATGTGGATATTATATTGCAAGTGGCTGATTGGCAGTTCATTATACAGGT
>JAPUIL010000195.1 GCA_027297085.1 Verrucomicrobiota bacterium
ACCCGGGCAGGCATGATGCTGGGAGGCTATCAACAACGGGTTGGCGTTTATACGGCAGGTGAAGGCGGAAATGGCTTTGACCCCAAGCTGCCTATATTCCCCTCATTCCTTCCGGATGAATACACCAGCATGGCCATCGGGAAATGGCACATGGGTTTGGACGATGATTATCCAGAATTAAAATGGCACCCGCTAAGTCGCGGATTTGATGAATGCTACCTTTTTATGGGCCGAGGCGGTCATGACTATTTCAAACTACGCGGGGTAAGTGGTGAAAATTACGAACCTATCTATAGAAATAAAACACGCCTGAAAGACATCGAGTACGAGGGCTACATGACCACTCGTCTGACCGAAGAAGCGGTGGATTTCATCGATCGTGAAAAGGACAATCCTTTCTTCCTCTACCTCGCTTACAATGCGGTTCATGCTCCCGCCCAAGCACCGCAAAAAGACATCGATCACTACAAAAAGCTGTACCCCGACATCAGCGAAAAGCGCGCCATTCTCATGGCCATGCTTTATCACCTGGACGAAGGAGTTGGCTCCGTGGTTAACAAGCTGAAAGATGAAAAACTTTGGGAAAACACGCTATTAATCTTCCTTACCGATAATGGAGGCTCCGGTGCCATGGAGGCAAACAATGGTATCCTCCGCGGCTTCAAACAGATGGTCTATGAAGGTGGCATCCGCACTCCCTGGGTGGTTAGCTGGCCAGCCAAGTTCAAAGGCGGACGCACGATCGATACACCCGTAATTTCGTTCGACATACTTCCCACAGTTATGGACGCCCTGAACCTCAAGGCTCCAAAAAAGAATCCTTTCGATGGCAAGAGCTTGTTACCTTTAATTAATGGCGAGACGACCGAGCATCATGAAGTGCTTCACTGGGATATCGGTGCTCCCAAGCACACTTGGGGAGTCCGTCAAGGTGACTGGAAAGTCTGGGGCCAAAAAGACGTTATCGAATTATATAACCTGGCAGACGATCCTTCAGAATCCAAAGACCTTGCCTCAAAGTATCCGGACAAGGTAAAGGAGCTGGCTCAACTGCATACCGTCTGGAAACAGGAAATGGTCACCTCTGCGAATGGCGGGAAAGCGCCAAAAGCGGTCGAAGTTACAGATGCCGAAAAGCCGAAGTTGTCCAAGGAAGAGCGAGCCAAACGAAAAGCGGAACGCGCCAGGAAAGAGTAAGGCATAAATCCCAACAGTTTCAATAAGATCAATTCACCGAGGCTGTGACATCTCCGTGCCAAATTTTAAGATGCCTCAGACCCGAATCTCACTTAAACCCGCTATGGACGAATCCTTAGTCTGTTTCTTTTCGAGAGGGTCAAACCTTGAATCGGTTGACTGCGCAAGCTTCGTCAAGATTGCAAGGAATGACCCTGTAGCCGTCAACGTTTCGGTATTGCATCGAAAAGTGCTTAAGTGAGTGTCATTCGCCTCAGACTCCATCCCATCCTTGTGAACACATATAGACGTATTCGAAAATCACTGACCAACTTAGGTCTCGTTTATATATGCAGTATCCCCCTTTTCGCAGTCCCGCAAATGAATCCGGTCGACTATGTCGACCCGAGCATCGGAAACGTGGCGCCCTTCCTGGTACCAACGTTTCCAACGCTGCACCAGCCCAACCAGATGCTTCGAACGTTTCCCAATAAAGCGGATTACATAGCGGACCAGATTAGCTCTTTTCCACTTCAGGTGATGCATGCTCGTCGACGAGGGATTCTCCAGATGCGTATTTCGCCCGGGGCCATTTCTCCGGCGACTTGGAATAGACGCATGACGATCGATCATGATCTGCAGATCATAAAACCCTGGTTTTATGAAGCCTATCTCCTGGACGACGATACGACCGTACGCTTCGCACCGGGAAAGAAGGCGGGCATATATCGATTTGATTTCCCGGCCGGCCTGCAGAAAAACATTCTCATCGCCGGCACAAAAGACATGGTAGCGAAGTCAGCCGGAGCCAATGCCTTCGCGCTTGAGGAGTCCGTCACCTACGTCAGCAGGAACAACCCGGCACGCAAACCCACCACCATGTCGGTCTGGTGCTACGGTGAAGTCACCGACCTGAAAGGGAAGCCCGTCAAGGGGCTGCAATTTAAAACAAACAACGGTAAATTGAGCTTATCGTGTGACTCTCAGGTTCCGTCAGGCGTACTGTTTAAGTACGCCATCTCGTATGTCAGCGAAAAGCAGGCACGTAGCAATTTCGAATCGGAAGTTGCAAACAAAAATCTATCCACCCTGAGTGCAGAAGCCAAAAATGCCTGGGAAAATGATCTGAACCGTATTGTGGTCAAAGGGGGAACCGAGGCACAGAAACGTACGTTCTACACGGCACTCTATCGCACGCATGAGCGCATGGTGAACATTTTGGAAGACGGGTACTATTATAGTGGATACGATGAGCGGGTACATCAATCAGACCGTCCATTCTACGCGGATGACGGCATTTGGGACACTTACCGGGCACTCCATCCGCTACGCACTATTTTGAATCCCGCCCAGGAAGAAGACATGCTGCATTCCTTCGTGGAAATGTCGCGTCAGAGTGGTGGCTGGATGCCCACCTATGCTCGAGTAACCGGTAACCGCCCATGCATGGTGGGTTATCACTCGTCCGCCATCTTTCTCGATGCCTACCGCAAAGGGCTGAAAAATTTCGATATCCAGGCGGCCTATTCAGGTATTCATAAAAACCTTACGGAAGGATCCTGGATCGCATGGCGTCAAGGGGCTCCAAGAACCAAGCTGGACCGTCAAATTCGCGAGCTAGGTTACATGCCGGCTCTGCATCCCGGAGAGGTCGAAACGGAACCTATGGTCGACCCGTTTGAGCGCCGCCAATCCGTGGCTGTCACCTTGGGACGTAGCTATGATACCTGGGTACTCTCAGAACTGGCGAAGGACTTGGGCAAGGAGGAAGATCATAAAAAGTTCGCCGCGATCAGCCATGAATATAAAACGCTATGGCATCCCGAACATCGTTTGTACATGCCCAAGGATGCTGAGGGCAACTGGATCGATATCGACCCCAAGTCGGCTGGAGGCCGAGGGTTCCGCGACTATTACGACGAGAACAATGGATGGACTTACGCCTGGTATATGCACCACGACATTCCCGCGCTCAAAG
>JAPUIL010000196.1 GCA_027297085.1 Verrucomicrobiota bacterium
CACCGTATAGAAAGGTTAACTGCAGTTGAATCAGACGCACCGGCCAGCAAGGTCCAGCATCTACAAACCGCCCACGGTTATTCGATATCCAGGGAATTTTGACTGCACCACTGGGAATGAATGCGAAGGCTAATAGTGCAAATAACAATACCTGGCGACTGATGGGTCCGCTGGTCACGAAGTCCAAAGGCAGTAGCAAAAAGAAGAGCATGAATCCGCAGATTCGGGGCCGCCATCCAATGGCTAATAATCCACATAAACAAACCACCATCAGATAGTGGCCTGGACTGACAAAGAAATGTTCATAGAGCCAATGGAGTGTCTCCGGCACCGCAGGAGTCGGCTGATGGCCGCGTGACCAAAAGAACCAGGGCAGCACAATGGCAAAGGCGATACGAAACCAGGCAACGGACCGAGCATCTAATGATTGGAACAAAAAGCGGTCTATCCAAGCATCCAACTTATTCATCCTCATTCAAAGAATCCGTGATTAAGGTGAGCGATACTTTCTCTTTCTTCCGACTTTTAGCGTAGTGGATCGACCATTCTAAATACCCATCAATCGGAGTCAGCTTCAATGCAGCTGTGGTCTCGGCAAATTCTCGGATCAGCCTTACTGTAGAATGAAGCCCTGGTTGGATGCCTTGAAACGGTTTCGGTGTCTCTATAGCAACCCGAATCCCGTCACCACCGACCGCCACGACTGTTACCTCCGACGGAGTACTTTTGTAATACACTCTTAGTCGAGGAACTGAAACCAGGAGAAGAAATAGTACTCCGAAAAATAGAATCAGGTCCCGAGAGCGATATCCGGTAATAGTTTTCAAAGCTAATCAGTAGTTTTTAAACCTCTCCTCACCACAGCAACCTAAGATTATAAAATCCAGGACTTTTTAAGGGGAAGATAATCTCCAGACCCGCACGGCACTAGAACAATGATTCTTTTATATCGGATTCGTTATCGGGATCGCATCAGCAGCAAGACGTGGTATTACAATCAGTTGGGATAAGGAGGCAGGCCTTAACCGAGTGTTATTCACCATTGACCCTGTCTGAGTTTCCTCAAGTGGACTCTTCGCACTCCCTAGAATCCCCGATTCTTCTCCGCCAACAATGCACGCATCTTATTGAGGGTCTTCGCGTGTTCTTTCGATTCTACCAGGTTGGTAAACTCCTTGGGGTCTGCCTGGTGATCGTAAAGTTCCTCTCCATTCTCTCCCCAGTTATTGTAACGATAGCGATCGGTCCGGATCGATTCTCCTATATCCTGCCGATTCTTAACCACCGTATAGACCGCCTGGCGACCGTTACTTCGTTTTGGATCCTCGAGTAATCCGAGAAGGCTGATCCCATCCAGATTATCCGGAGCCTTGTCTGCCAGACCCGCTAGATCGACAATCGTTGGATACAGATCCACCAGTTCCACCAAAGATTCGCTGCTCTGTCCTGCAGAATGCTCGAACCCCGGGGCCGACACTATGAGGGGTACACGTACAGATTCCTCAAACAAACTTCCCTTCTGCCACATGGTATGATTACCCAGATTGTAGCCATGGTCCGAGGTAAATATGACCACCGTGTTTTTGCGTATATCAAGGCGATCCAAAGTATCGAGTAAACGGCCTACCTGCTGGTCCATAAAAGTAACACTCGCATAATACGCAGCCAATGACTGCTTTTGCTGAAGCTCATTCATTCCGTACTTTCGTGCGTTGGCATTGATGGCCGCATTTGTGGGAACATCGTCGAGATCGCCCTCGGGCACAAAAGGCAACACGGAATCCTCTTCCGGATACTTATCGAAAATCGATTTGGGCGCGATCAGGGGCACGTGAGGACGAACAAATCCCACCGCAAGAAAGAAGGGGTCTTCAGTACGCATGGGAACACGATGATGACTGTTCCCTGCTCGATTTTCCAGAATCGCTATCGCCTGCGACGCGGCCATTATATCGGCCTGAGTTTCGATTCGTTCATCCGGAACGATTATCCGGGCAAAATTTGATCCGTAGTGTGTCCTCATGGGCGAAAGTAATTCAAGGGTTCCCGGACTTGCCGTTTCCGGCGCCATGATGTTGATCGCTCGATCCCAGGAGTCAGGATCGTCTCCACCCGCCTCTCCCAATTCGATACCTCCTGGAACGCCCATGTGGTAAATTTTGGATACACGTAGAGAAACATATCCGTTGCGACGCAGCAATCCACCGATACTCGGGTGGTCCGCCAAATCGGGATTGATCACCCGATAGCTTCCATAGGTGTAGCTGTTGCTCATCACCTTGGTGCGCTTCGGATATAAGCCACTCATAAACGAAGCTCGCGACGGACCACAAACCGGATACTGGCAATAAGCGCGATCAAACTGAACACCTTCGCTAGCCAGCCGATCCAGGTTGGGCGTCTTGCACACTTCATTGCCATACGACGCTAAACACGCAGTCAGGTCGTCACTAACGATTAACAACACGTTCGGTTTATCAGCCCCAACCACAATGGCCGCACAAGCCAATCCCACGCAGATCCATGCAAAGATGTGTTTATATTTCATACCTAACATTTATTCATTTCCATTACGACTTTATGCATAACGTCAAAGTGATGTGCCCTTTATTGTTGGAGTGGGTGGATTGTTCTGAAGGGTGCATGGTCATGGGGAATAACTTACTCTTATCTTTGGGGAGATATACGGGGCTGTTGGCAAGATCAACTTGCTCGCCTGATTCGATTCCTTCTCTTTTTTTTCATATCCTTTTTTGAAGCCACTGATTTACACGGATAAGCACTGATTTTTCTTTTGGATTTTATCCGTGAGATTCCGTGTCCATCCGTGGCAAAGTTCTTTTCTCCAACGCCTAGCTGTGGAATGACGGGCAGCAGAGCTGCGCGGCATTTCGCACAAGCGACTTGTTGGACTGTGGATCTATTTCTCGAACTTTGGGTGTGCATTCTCCCCAAATTTTTTCTCCGCAGTGACGACACCTCCTAGGTAACCATGCTGCGTAAAGTGGGATGCCTAAGCCTGGAGTCTTAAACTTCATTTTGAGCACAGGTGTTCTGCAATAGGGGCACTTCAGCAGCATTAATGGTAATCCGTGCAACAGGTATATGTAACCAAAAATTATCGCAATCTTGTCCTGATCGTTTGAAAAGGAGATAAGTGCAAGAACTCCAAACAGAAACGAGCTTACCAAAATCATCTTGTATCTTCGGACCAGCGCCTTTCCTTTGGTGGTGTCTCTCAATGCCATTCTAAAATTTTACAGCTCCGATATTTTGTCCAACGTCGAACGGACTACTCGCGAGTGGCATCGGAGCTGGCGCGAGTTGAGTAAGATGACTGGCTATTATTCATACGTTTCAAGTTTCAATGGATATACCTGTGAAATCCCTACGTAATCACGATCGCTCTGCAAAACCGTCAGGTCGTATTCAATAGCGAGGGCAGCTATCAGGCAATCTACAATGCTTCTTATGGTAATTCCCTTTTTTCGGCAACCATCATAAATTTCAGCAGCTTGGACGTGAGTTCCCAAAGAAGGCATCACTGTAATAAACAACCCCAAGTCTTTCTTAACTTCATTCCGGGTTTTCTTCTCTTTGATTCCGGTCAATAATTCCTGAACGATGATTCCAGACGTAAATACGTCGACTTCATCATCAAGTAACTGTTCAAGGTGAGTTGCACCGGCAGACTCGCGGCCCTTCAGAAAGTCCACCCAAATCGAAGTGTCGACAATTACCATTGCTAGAAACGATTGGCTCTCAACTGGTCCAAATCGCCATTCCAGGATAGTTTACCTTTGAAACGCAGTATTTTCTTTTGTTCTTTCCTCCGAACCAGTTCACGCAGTGCGTAGTCGATCAACCCTTTTTGCGTCTTGATACCCGTCAGGCGCATTCCTTTTCCGACCAACTTCTCGTCGAGGACAATATTTGTTCTTTTCATATACACACATAATCGAAAAAACGTGTGTATCAGTCAAGGAGCTATTAATTCTCTTAGCCAACGTCAAACTGGCAAATGGCGGGCATCGCAGATGCTCGGCATTTGGCCAAGTGTCTTATTGATCTCCTTTTCGTAATTGTATGGGTTCCCGTGCCGGAATCTTTGATTTTTTGAAATCTTTTGTGTTTCGAGTGGCAATTACATCCACTCCGCTCCCAACGGAAACAGCTTCGATCACCGCGTCTTCAAAGTCGTGTATTTTACTTTCCAATGCCTGCTCAAATACCTGAGAAGATATATCCCCGACTTGAAATATTTTAAGAAGATTTGCCAACAATTTTCTTATTCGGTCTTCTCCAAGGACTTTCTTTCCAAGATAATGGAGGGTTGTGATAGTGGTGGGACAGACAAAACCTTCCATTTCTTTTCTCTCAATGCTCCCTACAAGCTGAGCCGCATCTCTCCAATAGGGCTCCCGTGCCAGCCAGACGTCCAAAATCACGTTGGTGTCCAACATCACCTTCATAGATACTTTTCTTCGAGGTGCTTTTTGTAGTCGCCTTTGTCAATATCCATGCCCTCACGTTTAATGACACCGAGCATTGAAGTAGTGATTGGCGGGAA
>JAPUIL010000197.1 GCA_027297085.1 Verrucomicrobiota bacterium
TTGTTGACCAAGGAAACGGTCTCTACTTTGCGGAGATACCCGTGGAAGCAAAACCAGCCGTTTTGACTATTGCGGCGACCCGGAAAGATCCTCAAATTTAGCTCATTATTCCTCCTTTTACGTCCAGCTTCACGAACCCCAAAATGATAGAATGATAAAATCACTTCCTCTTGTTGCCTTTCTAATCACTGGCTTCCTTATTAGCACCCAAGCCTCTAAACCGGAAACTTGGAATCTCTGGCCCGACGAAGCGCCCGGCGAAAGACTGACACTGTCTGATGAATTCGACCGGACCACGCCTGAAGATAAACTGGTAGCGGGCCGACGCCTCATCAGGTTGCACAATGTTTCGGTGCCCACTGTAACTATTTATAAACCAGCGCCAAAGTTGGATACCGGGGCTGCTTTGGTAATTGCGCCGGGTGGTGGGCATTGGATTCTGGCCATGGATCTGGAAGGCACCGAGATTGCCGAATGGGCGAACTCGATCGGCTTGACTGCGATTCTGCTGAAGTACCGAGTTCCAGGCGGTGCGCGTGACCCTGAGAAGAAGTGGTTGTCCTCCGTGCAAGATGGTCAACGGGCAATGAGCCTGGTGCGTGGACGAGCGGATGAAATTGGCATCGACCCCGATAGAATCGGTATCATTGGTTTTTCGGCTGGCGGATCGCCGGTAAAGTACACTGCTTTAACAAGTAAACGTCTCTACAAACCCGTCGATAAATACGACGCGGTATCCTTCCGGCCCAACTTCGCCGCTCCTATTTATTCAGGGACTCTTCCCGAGGAAGCGGAACTTTCAAAGGATTGTCCGCCGTTCTTTATGGTGATCGCCCACGATGACCGGCGACCCATAGAAGTGGCTGAAATGTACATCGCATTGAAGAAGGCCGGTATCTCCGCCGAGCTACATATCTTTGAAGAAGGAGGCCACGGCTATGGCTTACGCAAGACCGGACTTCCTGTGGCCAGTTGGCCCGACCTGATGGAGGCCTGGATGCGGCAAAAGGGATTCCTTGAACGCAAGGATGGATAACCAGTATTTTGAGTGCCACCTATTGTTGGTCTTCAGAAAATCTCCAAGATCCTTATTCTTATGAAGCGAAGATTGTTGTTTTTGTTGGCGTTGTGGTTGTTGCCCCATGTTGGTCAAGCGGCCAAACCCAATATAATCATCATTTTATCGGATGACGCAGGCTATGCGGATTTCGGAGTGACGGGTGGGGGGACGCTGGTGCCGACGCCATATATCGATCGTTTGGCCAAGGAAGGGATATTTTGCTCACAAGCTTACGTTACAGCATCGACGTGCACGCCTTCGCGAATGGGTTTGATGTCGGGCCGTTACCAGCAGCGATTTGGGGCGGAATGTAATGTGCCGACCATTCCAACGCCGGGCTATACGAAGGAGGATCTGGGACTGGATACGGGCGAACGAACTTTGGGGAAAGTGATGAAAGCCCAAGGGTATGCTACCATGGCGATTGGCAAGTGGCATCTAGGGGAGCTGCCGCAGTATCATCCCAATAAACGAGGCTTCGATGAGTTTTATGGATTTCTCGGCGGGTCGCGCACCTATTGGCCTGATGAAAACCCGAGCCACGGGAAGGCCATTCGTCGTAATGATGAACCGGTGGATGAAATAAAGGAGATCAGCTATCTAACCGACGATTTTACCGACGCGGCATTGGACTTCATCGACCGCAATCAGGAAAAGCCGTTTTTTATCTACCTGGCTTACAACGCGGTACATGGACCCTTCGAGGCCAAGGAAGAGGATCTGGAAAATTCTCCGAAGATCGAACCAAAGAATCGGTGGATGGTGTCTGCGATGACCAAGTCGATGGATGATAATATCGGTCGGCTGCAGGCGAAGTTGGATGGGCTGGATTTGACGGATAACACCCTGATCGTATTCTTGAATGATAATGGCGGTACCAACAGTGGCGCACATTCCAATGGCTCACTACGGGGATTCAAAGGAATGTATTGGGAAGGCGGAATTCGAGTGCCTTATATAGTTTCCTGGCCGGCGCAGTTACCCAAAGGCAAGCAATTCGATTATCCGGTTTCTTCTTTGGATTTATTACCCACCTGCTTGGCTGCTGCTGGTGGAGCATTACCTCAGGATTGGAAAATGGATGGAAGGAATTTGCTGCCTTATTTTAAAGGAAAACAAACCGGGGCTCCGCATGACATTTTGTTCTGGCGATTCTGGCGCGTGGCGGTGGCTAGGGAAGGTCCTTGGAAATTACTGCGTGTGGCCGAAAATCCCCTAGCAGAGGAGAGGGAGCTACTGGCTCCTCTGATGCTAATTAATCTGGATGATGATCCGGCCGAAACGACGAACCTGGCCAATAAATATCCGAAGAAAACGCAGGACCTGTTAAACAAATTGATAGCCTGGGAGAAACCGATGGCGCAGCCCCGTTGGTATGACGGTTCTAATTGGCAGCATTGGCAGGAGGAGCAATTGAAGAATCACCACATGACTCCTTAGAGAAAGTTAGAAATCACTTGAACGAAATAGAGTCGTATTCACATTATCAAACGGCATCGCGAGGACCTGACGTCGCCGATGGCTGCTATGCCAAGGCACGGCGTGATTGCCCTACCGCAAAAGGTAGAGCCATTGCATCCCTGCAATGCGGCTGTAGGATACTTACACCATGGAGTATCGACTTACAAAGATGATCAATTCTCTCACAATACGCTTCCGTTTTTTTCAACTATGTTTGTTTACCTCCTTTGCCTGGATGTCAGCCTTGTCGGCGCAGACAGATAACCCCCGGCTTGAAGTTAAAGGCGATCAAATCCAATTGGATGGCCGAGCTATTAAGATCATCGGGCTTCGATGTTCGAATGCCTTGAAAAGCGAAGCTTCAACCGACGACCTGATCGCGGCCCTCGATCTCTATCAGTCTTACGGAGTTAATACGGTAACCGTGTTTATGATGGGATCGCGATTTGGTAATGTGAAAGGATACTTGGCTGACTCAAGTATGAACCCTGTTTATGAGGGACGCTTGGAACGAATTCTGACGGCTACTCAGCAACGGGGAATGGTTACGATTGTCGGCTGCCTTTACTGGAGTACCTCCACAGCCAAAGAAGACTTGGCTGAGTGGAGCCAGGAGGATGCGGATAAAGCCATCGCCAACACGGCGCGCTGGTTAGCTGAGAAAGAGTTTCATCATGTCATTCTCGATCCCGACAACGAAGGTATGGCATCTCGCTCTGAAAAATGGTCGGCAGAATCATTTATTCGTGCGGCAAAAGCAGCGAATCCGGATTTGGTCGTGGCGAACAACACCAGGCAGGATCCTCCGAATGAGGATTTGAACATGCATTTCGGTAAACCGGAGAAGGGCAAACCCTGGTTTGATAGTGAAGCTACTCCAAAAAATGCCCCCGGTAGATACTGGAGTCGTTTCAGCAAGGAGTCTCATCAGCAGGACGCAACTTTCTATAATTACTCCCGCATCGGACGTTATACCACAGAGATGAAAGCCGATCAGTTAGAGCAAACGCGCGATGGTATGGAGAATTTCAACGGGCATGTATTAGCCAGCACCTGGCTGCAATGTGTACCCAACGAAGGTGTTCTAGGGCCGTTTACCAGACCGGGTGGTCTATCCAGGCTCGGTTTGAACGACGATTCCGGTGGAATTTGGAACCAGGACATCGACCTCATTCATCCAGATGCGGGCATTCTCTGGTGGCTGGAGTATGTGCGAGACAACTATTGATCGGAATTATAACCTGCTTGTAGATACTTGGACGAATATTCCTGCTATTCTACATGTTTCGCCGAGTTAATACCTGCAGAGGGAAGCTCGACACCGGTCATTCAATCTGTTTAGTTAACCTCATGCTATCCAGACGTGAATTTCTAAAAATCGCTGGAGGATCCACAGTTGCACTGGGTGTCGGACCTCCAATGCTGCAAGCTGCCGAATCTCAGGAATGGCGAAACCGGCAGTCCGGCATGAACTATAGAGCCTTGGGTGATACTGGGTTCATGGTATCGGGCGTGGTCATGGGCGGTAACGAAATTTCGGCAACCAATTACGACCACGTTCTCAGAGCCCTTGATACGGGGCTGAATTACCTCGATACTGCTCCCTCATATGGTGGGGGAAAAAGTGAACTGGGGTATGCGGAAGTGCTCAAGGCCAGACCCCGCGACCAGTTCTTCATCAATTCCAAGGTCAGCGTGTGGAACAGCAATCGCAACCAACTGTTTCAGGACATATTCGAAAGCCAATCTGAAAGCGAACAAAAGAAGCTGAAGCGTCTGGCTGAGGACCGCGTTGAAGCCCGAAAGGCATTGGATCCCGATTATTTTGTCAATTATTTCAGTTCTCAGCGAAGACAATTGGAAGCGGTGGCTCTGAGTAACGTCATGGAGAAAAAATATGGCCGGGAGATTGATCGGGGTAAGAACTATCGACAAATGATCATCGATTCGGTCGATCAAAGTTTAACCCGTTTGGGAACGGATCATCTGGACATCATGATGTGCCCTCATGGGGCCAGCAGTGCGGAGGAGGTGCTGAATTTTCCGGAAACTTTTG
>JAPUIL010000198.1 GCA_027297085.1 Verrucomicrobiota bacterium
GACAGGAAGTTAAAATATATTGGCTAAAAGCCATATAAACACTGAATGTGTAAGCGGGTCGAGTACCCGGTCAAATCGCCTCCATAGTTTACACCGAGCATATCGAATTTGCCATTTGGTACGATCGGCTTGTTATTCGAACTCCATGCATACTTTGATGGATCGTAATCTTTGGGCGGAGCTTTCAGCCGATAAGGATGGTCCGGTCGACCGTAGTCTTTTCCCGTCATGCGGAAGGTGAAAGCCTGCATTCGCTTGTCCGCTTCTCCCGTGCTGCCCGGAAAGATCGTACCTTTGAGGACTCCTGCTTCCGAGCCGAAGCCATCGGTATAGATGACCCCTGCATGAGGTTCTTCTCTCGAACGGGCTTCCCGGCCGATACGAAAGGGCACTCCGGCAAAGGCGGCAAGGTCGCCCTCGTAAGTTGCATCAATAATCACACGACCGTTATAGGCATGCTTCTTTCCGAGCCTTCCTTGATTGTTGCGATCTTGGGTGATAACTCCCACGACGCGGTCACCTTCCAGTTTAACATCGATCGCAACTTCGTTAAAACGTGTCGTGATCGTCGGCACTTCTGCTACCATTTCAGCATAGATCCTGGCCGCTGTATGAGGCTCCCAGACACGCCCCTCGGCCGCACTCCATCGTAGAGAAGCGGGCTGTTTCAAATGTGCCTTTACCAAAGGGTCGTCCGCAAGCTCGGTCCGATGATAAGTCCTTACCCGCTGCCGGAAATCTTCCATGACCCCGCTATTCGCTTCTGCCAGCTGATCATCTAATCTCAAAACTCCCGAGGAAAGCACTCCTCCCAACACCGGGGACTGCTCTATCAGGATCACGCTCTTTCCCGACCGACCCGCAGCAATTGCAGCCGCGATTCCAGACGGCGTGGCTGCGACGACGACCACGTCGTAGTCATTATCCTGGGATACAGCCAAAACATTAAACTGAAGAAAAACGAGCCAAGCCACCAGCACCCATATCGTATTGAAAGATAAACTACGATGTAACCTGAATGCAGGTGATGGGTCTTTCATATTAACGTTTGATTTCAAAGTTAGCTAGAGTGGTGTCAGCTTAGTTTGCTTAATAAAAATAGGCTCGCCTATTTATATGTAGGAGTAGCTTTAGCTGCGAGACGGAGCTTCGAAGGTTTTTCAGTCGGATAATTTGTGCTTGAAAAGCCATTTCAGTAATACCGGCTCCTGATCACAGCGGTCGCTGCTGAGCTGGGTGCTGCCATTATCACCGCCGGTAATAAATTTGGCGGATATATTATGACCGTCACCTACCCAGGTAGTGAACTTCATGTTGCCACCTACTTTTTTCATCTCAGCGTATAATTTTTGATCACCCTCAATGGGTACTGTTTCATCCTGGTCACCATGAAATACCCACAGGGGGAGATTCTTAATTACCGAAGCATCCACCCTTTCACCCCTGCCGGCCGAGGGAGCGGCTGCGGCAAAATAATGTGGATCAGCTTGGATGAAGGTATAGGTCCCCGCTGCTCCCATGGAGTGGCCAAGAACGTATATCCTGTTGGTATCCACCGCCGGCAGCTCTTTTATAATTTCTTTGATGGTCTGAAGCTGTGTTGGATTCCATCGTTCTTGTGACTGCGGGGCGATCGTATAACCCGGGTAATCGGTACGATTCTGTTTTTCGGCAAGCACCTGGGTCCAGGGACGCAATTGTTTCAGGTTTTTTGTCCCCCTGCCAGCGCCACCGTGCAGTGAAACAATGACCGGATAGCTCTTTTCAGGATCGAATTTTATCGGTTTCATGAGCCTGTAGGCCATATCTTTGTAACGATAGGGTTCATAAAGTCTTACCCAGTCAGGAATGCGTTTCTGGGCGAACAGCCATTTCATAAAGTCCGGTTCCGGATCGCAACGATCGCCGCTGAGTAGCGTGCTCCCGTTTTCAGCCCCTGGGATTATCTTTCCGGCAATGCCATGTCCATCACCGGCGAACGTGGTGAGCTTCATATTGCCACCCAACTTTTTCATTTCATCAAGGAGTTCCAGATCACGGTCGTAAGGACAGACCTTGTCCTGGTCTCCATGAAAAGCCCAGATCGGGATATCTTTCATCAAGGAAGGATTAATGAATTCTTCACTCTGCGGCCTACCGGTGCCCGCAGATGGCGCGACTGCCGCGAAATAATCGGGATCGATTTGGATGAGTATATTCGTCCCATGCCCTCCCATGGAATGTCCCATCATATAGATTCTGTCCATGTCAACCGACGGTAGTTCAGCGATGATCGCCTGTACCTTTCTGAGATGTTCCTCACCCCATAATTGCGTTGCCTGAGGGGCCAGCACATAGCAGGGGTAATCCCTACGATTTTGCTCATCGGCAAGCTGTTGGTTCCATTGTTTCAGTTGTTTTCGGTTATCCGTCCCCGTGCCGCCGCCGCCATGCAATGAAACAATAACGGGGTAGCGCTTGTCGGAATCGAAATGCATGGGCTTCATGAGCCGGTAAGGCATTTCGTCATCTGCGTGAGGTTCATAGAGATCAGCCCAGTTTTCCGAAGCCTTCCCGTCCGCCGCCTGGGCATCCTGGGCAAAAAGCCCCGCGCTTGAGAACAGGAAAATGACTAATAGGAAATTGCTTTTTAGTGCCGTCGCCGAGGTGGGGGATGTCTGTCTCCGCTCAAGAGCTGCGCCGAGACACATCCGACTCTGCTCGATAGCTACGTCGTGACAAGTAGGGGGAGGATAGAACATTTGTGCCATCAATAACAAGATTTGATGATATGCGGCGGTCGACGGATTGTCGTTCACCGAGAGAGCACGAACTTCTGGATGCGTTGATTGACCGTCTCGGCGGCGTAGATGGCGCCCTCGGCGTCTACCGCTATGCAGTGAACCTGGTGCAGCTGGCCGGGGGCGTCGCCGTCCGAGCCGAATCCGCCGAGGACTTTGCCGTCGAGGGAAAGTTTAGTGATGCGGCCAAGGTCGCCGTCGCACATCCAGATCACCTTTTCGCGGCGGTCGTAGGTCACGTTCCAAGGCGTTCCGAGGCCGTCCCACTTGGCGAGAAACTTCCCATCCTTGTCGAAGACCTGGACCCGCTTGTTACCTCGGTCGGCTACGTAGACCCGGTCCTTTTCGTCAAGTGTTACGCCATGGACGAGGTTGAATTGGCCCGGCGCGTCGCCCTTGCCTCCCCAGTGGGTAATGTAATTGCCGGCGGGGCTGTATTTCGCGATGCGGGTGTTGAGGTAGCCGTCGGCGATGTAGACGTTCCCATGGCTGTCAAACGCGATTCCGGCGGGGCGGTTGAAGGCATAGGGCGTGTCGTCGGTCCCTTGCCTGGCGGCGAAGCTTCCGATGGTGAGCAGCGTTCGTCCACTTTTCGAAAATTTAAAGATGGTATGCGTCTCGCGGTCGACGAGCCACACGCCTCCGTCGGGGCCGATGCCCATGCCATGGGCCGCACCTTGATGGTTAGAGAGTTCTTTGTCCTCCTTCCACGCTTGCAACAAGTGGCCGTCCTTGGTGAATTGCATCACCGGGTGTGAGCCCCGTGTGTAATACCAGACGTTGCCGTCGCCGTCAACTTCAACGGCCATGCCTGCGCCCGAGACATAGTCGGCGGGCAGAGTTCCCCAGTCCTTGACTGGCTTGAAGTCTAACTCGGGCTGTGAATGCAGCGGCTGCAGCGATATCGACAGCAGTAGGATGATTAGTCGTGTCATGGTCATACTGATAGGAGTTTGCTTGGGGTGATGTCGTTTACAACTCGGTATAGCGGCGCAGCCCATCGACTTCGCTCAGGACACGCCGCCGAGCTGGTGGTTGTTTAATAAAAATTATTCCGCCTCAATTTGAAACATATTCAGGGAAACATTTCCAGATTCTATTTCAATTCGATAAGTCGCCAGGCCAGAGGGTAGATCTACTGATGCGGCAAGCTCCTTAAAATTCTTAGCACCGCCTGTTGAGAATGAGCGAAAAGGAGAATAAGCAAAAAGGAGTCAGGTATGATCTAAACACATCGGTAACAGATTGTCTAAACACATAGGTTACACTTTCAACTGGGCGTTATGCCCTGGAAGAAAGTAAATCCTATGGATGAGAAGATAAGATTCGTTCACCTGGCAAAGAGTGGGCGCTTTACGATGACTGAGTTGTGCCACGACTTCGACATCAGCCGCAAGACCGGCTTCGGGGTCATTCCTTGCAATCGTGCATGCCAATGCGGGATTTAAGGTTTGACCCCCTCGAAAGGGAAATGGACCGTAGATTCGCTTATAACGGCCTTAACCGAGTGCCATTCGCGTTTGACCCCCTTTTTGCCCCTAGATGGCAATACGCCACCCCGCTAATTGCAAAAGCAAAAACCGAAAAAGAAATCTTTCGCTTTTGGTTTCCTCGATGATCAAGGCCTGCGCTTCGGACTGTGGAGTGACTGACGCGCCGTATCGGCGTAGATGATCCTGCCGTCACGCAGCGTGTATCGCACGCTGGCGAGTGATCGAAGGTCGCGAGAGGGGTCACCTTTCAAGACGACGAGATCCGTCCGGAATCCCGGTGCGATGCGTCCGAGCCGACTCGATTCGCGGAAACGCTCGGCGGGCGCAGTCGTCAGAGACGCAAGGATCTGGCGAAAGCTCATTCCCGATTGCTCCATCAGCGCGTATTCCGCACCGGGAGGCTCGTCGATGGCGCCGAGGTCGGTGCCGAAGAGCACCGTTCCTTCGCGCTCGACCCAGGCCCGCAACTGGCCGACGGCGGTCTCGATGAGCTGGTCTTGCGAGGGATTGCCAGGGCGCCCGAACCGGCTCCAAATCCGCAGAGTCGGGGTGAGCGCGACGCCATGTTCTTGCATCGCTGTCAGGATCCCTTCGTCCCACGGGCCGGATCCAGGGGTGGTGTGCGCGATGATGTCGACTCCGCTCCGAGCCGCGGCGAGTATGTCGGCACCGGTGTCGGGGTGAACGAAGACCGGGTTACCCGATCGATGAGCCTCTTGGACCGCCACTAGGATGGCGCTTTCTGGAAACAACGGTTGGGGCTGCGGCGGTGGTTGGAGGTGCACCTTGATCCCGTCGACGCCTTTCGCGAGGAGCTGCTGCGAAGCCGCCGCGGCCTGCGCGTCGTCCGTGACCTCCAGGGCGGAGAACGCCATGAAGCCCATCGCGCGGAGGGCTTTCTCAGAGGGAGTCGCGCCCCGGGCCACGAGCGCCTCTCCCGTGGAGCGGATTCTCGGACCCGCCACTTCGCCCGATTCGATGCGGTCGCGGAGGCGCCGCGTGTTGTCCCACATCGAGCCCGTGTCGAACACGCTTGTGAACCCGTGTCGCGTGAGCATTTCCTCCAGCTGTCGGGTGAGCTGGTCGGCCGGGATCTCCGCCGCATTCTCCCACTTGCGCTGAAAAAAGTGCATGTGGCTGTTCCAAAAGCCCGCCGCAACCGTGAGGTCGGTGCAATCGAGCACTTAGGCTGTCGGTGGCACTTCCACGGAGGTTCGGTTGCCGACCGCGGTGATCACGCCGTCGCGGATGAGCACCACACCGTCCCGGATGGGGGCTTCAATGGGACTGACATAGATGGTGCCCCCTACCAGGGCGGAAGGCGAGTTCGCATCCGACGGGTTCGACAGAACAAGTGTCTTAAGGTGAAGATAAGAAAAGTTGTTCAGGTACTTCTTCAAATCGTTGAGAATATCACGGCAGCAGCAGACTGAGTCAGACCAGAATGGCACTAAGTTAGGGCGGCTTTGGGCGAATCTGCGGTCCGTTCCTTTTGAGGGGGTCAAACCTTCAATCCCGCATTCATTCGACAAGCTCATGACAGGTGGCATGCATCAGCCGTCGCCTTGACAGGCTATGGCCAGACACGCGATTGCAAGGAATGACCCCGTAGCCTTCACTGAAATCACGGAACTGTATCCTGAAGGTCTTTGATTTTTGTTTAAACCTTAGGAGAATCCTCAAGGATAGCGCTCATCTTTTTAATATGAGTTCCGGCGCATTGAGTAAACCCAAACGTTTCAAACTCCTTCAAAAGTGCAGACTTTATCTAATTGAAAACCAGAGTGTTATGAATATTAATATTGAATATTATATCCTTATAAAAAGTTTCGTTACAAAAACGCTCTTTTGCAGGCTAAAACCGACATGCACGTATAGCTGCGTTCCAACCCGCAACCCGCTTGGTCACGTAGGTTACTACG
>JAPUIL010000199.1 GCA_027297085.1 Verrucomicrobiota bacterium
CATTGTGGGTAAACGCAGGCCCGCGCTGGCATCATCTGAGTATGAGCCATGAACTCTACAATATCGGACATCTGTATGAAGCTGCTTATGCCCATTTCTCGGCCACCGGCAAACGAAATCTTTTCAATGTTGCATTAAAAAACGCTGACTTAATTGCCCGTACTTTCGGCCCCGGAAAAAATCTCAACCCGCCCGGGCACCAGATTATTGAAACCGGCTTGATTAAATTATATCAGGTTACAAAGGATAAAAAATACCTCAACCTGGCAAAGTTTTTTTTAGACCAACGCGGCAACGCGAAAGGCCATGAGCTGTATGGCACACACAGTCAGGACCACTTGCCGGTAATCGAGCAGGAAGAGGCCGTCGGCCATGCCGTGCGTGCGGCTTACATGTACGCTGGTATGGCTGATATCGCAGCGATTATGAATGACCTGGATTATCTGAAAACAGTCGATAAACTCTGGAAAAACGTCGTTGAAAAGAAGTTATATATTACCGGCGGGTTTGGCTCCATACATGAGGACGAATCATTTGGTGATGAGTACGAGCTGCCCAACCTGACATCATACAATGAGACCTGTGCAGCCATCGCCAGTGTGTACTGGCACCATCGTATGTTTTTACTGCACGGCGATGCGAAGTACCTCGATGTTCTGGAACGCACACTTTACAACGGCATGCTCTGCGGTGTTTCGTTAAACGGTGATTCGTTTTTTTATCCCAATTGCATGGAATCCGATGGGAAATTTGAATTTAATCACGGTTCCCTAACCCGGCAGCCCTGGTTCGACTGTGCCTGTTGCCCGTCAAACGTAATTCGTTTCCTGCCTTCTGTTCCAGACTATATCTACGCTCATCGCAATGATTCATTATATATCAATTTGTTCATTGCAAATAAAGCCCGTATCAGAATGCAAAAAGTATCTATAAATATCGAACAGGAAAGCGATTATCCCTGGGACGGAAACGTGAAGATACTCTTAAATCCGGAGACTCAGGTAAGTTTTAGCCTTAACCTCCGCATTCCGGGATGGGCAGCGGATAAACCTTTACCCTGCAACTTGTATCAATATTTGGATAATCATCCGGAAAGCATTATCCTCAAATTAAACAGCCAAGTGATAGATTTTACGATTGAAAAAGGATTTGCAGTCATAGATCGTACCTGGTCGAGAGGGGATGTTATCGAGCTCAGTATCCCCATGCCGGTTCGCCGGGTTTTGGCAAATGAGAAAGTTAAAGACGACCGCAATAAAGTCGCACTTGTACGCGGTCCGATCGTTTATTGTGCGGAATGGCTGGATAATGGTGGCACAGCACTCGACATAGTTCTCCGGGACAATGTTGGCTTTACTGTGGAACCAAGGAAAGATTTATTGGGTGGGGTAACTGTGATTAAAGCGGAGGCATTGAATCCATTTGGTGAGAAAAGGAAAATGGTAGCCATTCCTTATTATGCGTGGTCACATCGCGGACCCGGTGAAATGACAGTCTGGTTGATGAGAAATTCTAACTTATCCGGCCTATGTTGAACTGGTCCTTACCTGCGGGGTGTTGTGGTTTGATATTCGATTGCGATGGTACCCTGATCGACTCGATGCCGCTGCACTACCAGGCCTGGGTAGCGGTGCTTCGCCGTCACAATCTGGACTTCCCGGAGGCGCTTTTTTACGAATGGGCCGGTGTTTCTGTGGAGGAGATTGTGCGCCGCCTCGCGGAAGCACAAGAGCGTGTGGTCGATGCCGGGACGATTGCTGAAGAGCGCGATCACTGTTTTCACAGTCTGGCACAAAGCGCACTTCGCCCCGTAGACGCTGTGGTCGAGATTGCTCGGCGCTTTCACGGTCAGCTCCCTTTGGCAGTGGCGACCGGTAGCACCCAGGCCTCCGCTGAAGCTTCCTTGCGAGGCATTGGGATTTTGAATTTGTTTGATGCGGTGGTCAGTTCTCATGATGTTGGCCGCCCCAAACCTGCACCCGACGTCTTTTTTGTAGCGGCGGAACGGATCGCGGTAGCCCCTGCGGACTGTGTTGCATTTGAAGATGGAGCTGCCGGGCTACAAGCGGCCAGGGAAGCAGGGATGCACGTAGTCGATATTCGTCGCTGGTTACCGCCGCACAGGGAGGAGTAGTAGCCGTGCCAGAGACGAACTACAATCACGCAAAACTGCTTGGTCATTATTACGAGCAATTTGATGCTGATACCAGTTTGGCTGTTCCGGCGGAGGGTTACGGAGGATGGAAATCGACGGAAGTAGAGATTTGCCTTGAGCACACCGCTCTTGTCGTCATGCATGCCTGGGATACGGGTACGAAAGAAGCTTATCCGGGTTGGCATCGCCACGTGGAATACCTAGACCGGGCCGATCAAATACTCCGCACGGTTTTCCCTGAGCTTTTGGCTACCGTACGCAAGTCTAACATGAAACTTTTCCATGTCGTTGCAGAGGGAGATTATTACCAGGATTATCCAGGCTATCAACGCTGTGTCCAGATAGCAGGCCTAGCACCGCAACCGCAGGAAAAAATTTCATCCGATCAAGCTTTGGATAAGTTGCGCGCATTAAAAGCTGACCTGGGCAAGCACAATGCTGTTGACATAAAGCGCGGCTGGAAGAACTTGGATTTTGCGCCGCAAGCAAAACCGGTCGGTGCGGAAGGTATCGCCGAATCGTCGCACCAGTTGTTCGCCTTATGCCGGGCGCACTCTGTGAACCATTTGATCTATTCCGGCTTTGCTGTGAACTGGTGCCTTCTGCTGAGCCCGGGCGGGATGGCAGAGATGAGTAAGTACGGCATCATGTGTTCGGTTCTGCGGCAAGCTGTGACGGCCGTGGAAAACAAAGAAACGGCCCGCCATGAGCTTTGTAAGCAAATTGCGCTTTGGCGCGTCGCCTTGGAATTTGGCTATGTTTTTGATGTTAGCGAACTCATCAACGCGCTCCACGCTTCATCCCAAGAGCGGTGATGCACAATCAAGGGGATCTCTTACCAAAATTACAGGTACAGTTAACCGCTGGGTGCCACAGGACACGCGACAACCAATTTTGCTAAATGAAAAAGACTACATTAATTCACAAAAGTGCTGACATGAGGCACGAGCCCCTTCCGGAATGTCACGCCGGCAAGGGGGTGCTCGACTGGACAGAGGTTCTGGGCCCTGATCAGCTCAAGGGGCGGCGTCTTAAATTCATGCACTACAATATTATGCCGCCCGGCACCTCAATCGGTGAGCATTCTCATCACGACGATGAAGAGTACTACTTTGTCATTTCCGGACAGGGTACAATGATCCTTGATGGTAAAAGGTTCGAAGTCAAGTCAGGCGACATTACAGCCATTTATCCCGGCGGTTCTCATGGCCTGGAAAATAACACGAACGATGATCTCCGGTTCCTGGTGATTTGTGTTTCCTGAGTTCGCGGATCAGAAATACCGGCGCCTATCATACTAACTTGTATAGCAGGAGTCGAACATGACGCAAGCTCTTAACTCCAAACAGATTGAAGATTTCAAGCAACAGGGCTTTTTGGCCAATCTTCCGATCTTCACCCCTACTGAAATGGACCAACTCAACCGGGAGTTGCCGAACATTCTAGGCCTCTTAAAGCCGGGCGAATCTACAAAGGAAATCCGCGAGTGGCATGAGGCCAGCCGTTTCCTGTTTGATATCTGCATGGATAAACGCATTTTGGATTATGTGGAATCTTTGCTTGGAGCGGGCTTTTACATGTGGGCTTCGAATTTTTTTATAAAGGAACCTCATTCCATGGAAATCGTGGCGTGGCACCAGGACGCCTATTACTGGCCGCTGTGTCCAATCGAATCTCTCACGGTGTGGGTTGCCTTTGATGATGTCGACGAACAAAACGGCGTCATGCGGGTCATTCCCGCGTCTCATCGTCAAGGTATGGTGGAGCATCGATGTCAGGAGGGAGATGACTCCGTTTTGAGTTTACAAGCAGATGTAAGTGCGTTTGATCCGGATGCGGCAGTAAGTGTTCCCTTAAAGCGTGGAAGCATCTCCATTCACGACGACAAGTTGTTGCATGCTTCTCCGGGGAATGCTTCCAGCCGGCGACGGGCCGGATTTACCATTCGCTATTCTCCCAACCGGGTAAAATGTAATCTGAAAATTAACCCGCACTTTCGAATTTTTCCCGCACGGGGTGAGATCTGCCGGATCAATCCCCTAGGCAAAATCCCTACCCAACGTTACGGGCGTCTCTTTCGCGAACATCAGAGTATTGAAGAGTCCGGTCAAAAGAGGGAGAAAGAATTCTGGGTCAAGAAAATATTGGGGAAGGGAAAGTAGTTGCCTGGCGGAATAAATCAAACGAAATGGCTGTTTTATTGTATTACAATCGCTAAGAAATTTGTAGTGAGGTGCTATGAAGGTAGCTTTGAAGTCGATATCGATTATTTACGTAGCCACTTTGTTTTCCTTTGCGTGCACGACCGCCCCTGAA
>JAPUIL010000002.1 GCA_027297085.1 Verrucomicrobiota bacterium
TGATTGTCGTCGAAATCAGCGCAAAAATGTTGGATGATGGCCGCATTCAGGCGTTTGTGCGCGACATCACCGAGCGCAAAAAGATAGAAGAAGCACTACTGGAGAGTGAAAATCGCCTTCGCCTTGTTATGGATGCCACCGAAGCAGGGGTTTGGGATTGGAATATCACCACGGGTGAAGTGTTCTTCAGCCGCAACTGGAAAGAATCATTGGGATATTCAGGAAATGAAATTGCTCATAATATTAGTTCCTGGGAGAAAATAGTTCACCCGGATGATATGCCAAAATTACGGGTCCATCTGCAAAAACATTTTGATGATGAAACCGAGCACTACGAATTTGAAAATCGATTGCTCATGAAAAATGGTGACTATCGTTGGAACCTGGATAAAGGGAAAGTTGTGGAGCGGGATGCGGATGGTAAGCCTTTGCGCATGGTTGGCACAGATACTGACATCACCCAACGCAAGGAGGCTGAGAATAAATTAAATAAATCTGAGAGAAGAGGTCGCACCTTGCTTGAGGATTCGCCGGTCTGCAACAAGATTATTGACCTTGATTCTCGTTTGCTGTACATGAGTTCCGCGGGTGTCAATCGACTCAAGATTCCTGATATCAACTCTTTTTATGGGTGCACCTATCCTCCTGATTTCTTTCCCGAGTCGACACGAGCTTCCTTAATCGAACATCTGGAACAAGCCAAGGCAGGGGAGATTTCCAGCGTGGAATGTCTTGCGCTTGATATGGAAGGCTGTGAGGTCTGGTACCACACGACTTTCGTACCAGCTCGTGATGATGAAGATCGAATCGAGTATATCATCGCTACATCAGTGGATATCACGGAGCGCAAGCATGCAGAAGAGAAAATCAAAACAGCGCTGCGTGAAAAGGAAGTCATGCTCAAAGAGATCCACCACCGAGTCAAAAACAATCTGCAAGTTATCTCAAGCCTGTTGAATCTCCAGTCGCGTTACATCGAAGACGATAAAATGCTGGCTCTGTTCATGGAAAGCCGCAATCGTGTTCAGTCCATGGCGCTCATCCACGAGAAGTTGTATCAGGCCAAAGATTTCTCCCAGATCGATTTTTCTGATTACGCCCGCGACTTGTCGAGGCAGTTATTCCGGGCTAACAACGTCAACCCCGAAAAAGTGCGGTTCAAAGCCGAGATCGAAGAGATCTCCCTCAGCATTGACGTTGCCGTTCCGTGTGGGTTAATTATCAATGAATTGCTCACGAACGCTTTGAAACATGCATTCCCAGGCGATAGAAAGGGTACTGTGATGCTCCAATTGCACTCCAAGAGGCCTGCAAAAAGGAAACCAAAACAGGGCGGCGCGGTCGTCCTCACAGTTAGTGACGATGGCGTGGGTCTGCCGGACGGGTTTAACATCGAGTCGACAACGTCACTGGGAGTGCAACTTGTGAAAACCCTCTCCGCCCAGATAGACGGTGTTCTGCAAATTAAATCCGGCAAAGGAACCCATTTCGCCATCACGTTTGAAAACAGGAGCAGCGAGAGGTTGGAAGTGTCAGTAGTCTAGAATTAGACTTAATGGCAAGTTAAAATTGAGCAATAAACTGCGAATTCATGAGATTTCACTTGCGAAATAGTATTATTTTTTCTTAATTGACTATACTTTCCAATCTTATCTAAGTGTATTACAAATCGTTGAATTGGAGGATTCGGGTAACACGTCTTAACGTGCTTTGAAATTTTCAAAGCTCAAGTAGCAACACCTTGAACACCCGATCTTTCTGCCACCCATGATTTGAGATAGTTGCAACGTATCTTGACGCGAAAAAAATCACCAGAGAGAATTATCCGGAGGAGAGGTTAAATGAAGAAAAAGAAGATCCTGGTCGTGGAAGACGAGAATATTCTGGCGCTTGATATCCAGGGCTACCTGCAAAGCTTCGGATATCATGTGGTTGCTCTCGCGGACAAGGCTGAAGAGGCCGTCAAGCTCGCCACGAAGCACAAGCCTGATTTGGTTCTCATGGACATCCGCCTCAAAGGGAGAATGGATGGCATCGACGCCGGCAAACAGATTTGGGAAACGCTCTACATCCCTGTTATATATCTGACGGCTTACGCAGACAAAGCCACTCTGGAGCGCGCCGAAAAGTCCAGGCCTTATGGCTACATTCTCAAACCTTTTAACAGCAAAGATATTGAGACCTCCGTTGGGATGGCATTAAGCAAACACGCGGAGGAAAAGCGGGTCCGAGAAAAGCGGGATTGGCTGGACAAAGTTCTGATGAGCCTGGGAGATGCAGTTATCACCGCTGACCTTAACGACCAGATAACGTTTCTCAACCCGCTGGCGGAGGATGTCACCGAATGGAAGTCAGAGCAGGCGATAGGGCTCAGAACCGAAAAGGTGTTTAATGTGACTTCCCGGCAAGGCGCCTCCAGTATTGAAAACCCAATGAGTACGGCCCTCCAGGGCGGCGAGGTTATTACGTTCACGGATCAATTGGTGCTCACTACAAAATCGGGCAGGCAGCGACGTATCTATGACAGTGCGGCCCCAATCAAAGATCAGGAAGGCAAAATCTTGGGCGGTGTGGTTGTGTTCCAGGATATCACGGATTCAAAGCCCGGTGCGCCCTAGGACCATCCAGGTAGGAGAGATCCCGCGTCATGAAAGTTAGCAGTATCCTAATTGTCGAAGACGAGAGTATTCTGGCTCAGGATATTTGGCAAATGTTGACAGGCTTCGGTTACTCCGTTTTGGGCATCGAGTCGACCGGCAGGGACGCGATCAATAGACTCGATACAGTGCAGCCGGACCTGATTTTGATGGATATCCATCTCAGGGGCGAAATGGATGGGATTGACACCGCACGGGCGATCAGAGAATCTCACGACATACCAGTCGTCTATCTTACCGCCTACGCTGATCAAGACACCCTCGAACGTGCCAAAATTACGGAGCCCTTCGGCTACATACTGAAACCCTTTGACAACCGTGAGCTGCACACGGTTATCGAAATGGGTTTGTACAAGCACCGAATGGAACGGAACCTCAGAGATAGCGAGGTGAAATATCGAACCCTGTTTGAGCAGGCCACGGATGCGATTTTTGTCGCTGATTCGGCAGGGAGCTATATCGATGTCAGCCCGAGCGCCTGCAAAATGGTGGGGTATAGCCGAGCCGAGTTACTTGAATTCTCAATTGACACACTCATCCCAAACGAAGATTCGCAGTCAGACCCGCTGCAACTGACCGACTTGAAAACCGGCAAAGAAGTGTTTGGTGAGCGCAGATTTCGGTGCAAAGACAAACGCATCCTCACCGTCGAAGTCAGCGCCAAAATGCTGAATGATGGCCGGATTCAGATGCTCGCTCGGGACATCACCAAACGCAAAGAGTTAGAAGAAGAAAAAATTCATCTGGAAAGACAATTGCTCCACTTTCAGAAACTGGAAACCATCGGTACCCTGGCCGGCGGTATTGCCCATGATTTCAATAATATCCTGACGCCCATTATGGGCTACGCTGACATGGCACTGTCACATTTACCATCAGGCACTGCATTACGTGATGATTTAAAACACATAGTAAAAGGTGCACACCGGGCGAGAGCTCTGGTAGAGCAGATACTACTGTTCAGCAAGAATATTGAGAAAGAACGCAAACCGCTTTCGAACCGTTCTTCACTACCAAAGCGGTGGATAAGGGAACGGGCATGGGGCTTTCAGTGATTCACGGTATTGTGGCCAGCCATCATGGCCACATTCTTGTTGACAGCGAGCAAGGTAAAGGTTCTTCATTTTATGTATATCTTCCGATCGCAAGCGCTGGAAAAGAAATCTCTAAAAAAGAGCTCGGAGTAATTCAGGGAGGAGAGGAATCCATCTTAGTCGTCGATGATGAAGAGGTAGTTGCAAATGTGGTGCTGAGGATGCTGGAACGGCTTGGCTATAAAGTAGATGTCTACAACAGTAGTATAGAAGCCTTGAAAGCTATTCGTCAGAAACCGGAGAAGTATCATTTAGTGGTTTCCGATTTGACCATGCCTAAGATGACTGGATTGGCTTTGTCAGAACAGTTACAGAAGATTCGTCCGGAATTTCCGACCCTTATTATGACGGGTTACGGTGAAAGTCTGCCAGGAGACATTTTAACACATTATGGCGTTCACGAAGTTATCGGAAAGCCGATCAAAATAAGGGAGTTGGCTGATAGTATTCGTAAAGTTTTAGATAAGTGATTTTGTGAAGAAGTATTGAAATTGCACATATTAATCATCGAAGATGACGCCGAGGCTCGGG
>JAPUIL010000020.1 GCA_027297085.1 Verrucomicrobiota bacterium
ACGTGCAACTATGCGATGAACCGTTACTGGTGGAAACCGAGCTTGTGCTTAATCGCTCCTTCAAGGAAAGGCAATCTAAATAGTAATCGACTTTTGATTAGGGAGGCAACATGGCCGTTCAACAAGTCCATGATGATGTCACGGACCTGGTTGATCGAGATAAATTGATCCGCTGGGCATTGGAACTATCGAGCTTTTACAGTCCGACCGGCGAAGAGCGTGCTGTCGCTGAGTATCTGTATGAGGAATATCGGAAGCTTGGACTCCGAGCGAAGCTCCAGCCGATATCCGAAGAACGGTACAACGCGATCGGGCTTCTCGAGGGGTCTGGGAATGGTCTTAGTCTGATGTTCAACGGGCATTTGGATGTGTCCCACACCGGTCGTGAGGAGTCGCTCCCGGGCGGGCGTCATACTTTTGCGAGCACGAAACCACTGCCGGAAGGGTGGCCGGATAAACCGCCGAGAGTCATTGACGATCACTGGCTCTTCGGGGCGCAGGTGCGCAACATGAAAGGCGCTATTGCGGCTTATCTGGGTGCAATCGATGCAATTCTCCGAAGCGGACGGCAACTCAAGGGTGATATTTGGATCGCCGGTGTTGCCGGTGAAATTGAGAAGGCGCCAGTTGATGATTTTCGGGGTCAGCGTTACGAAGGTTATGGTGCCGGGACCAAGTACATGATCGGACACGGCGTAACGGCCGATATGTGCATTCTCGGCGAACCATCAACACTACGAGTGGTTCCAGGACATGTTGGCACCGTGTGGCTTAAGCTAACGACGCGCGGACGATTGAGTCATCCGGGACTCGCACGGGGGGGGCATAGTCCGATCATGCAAATGAACAAAATCATCACTGCAATCGAGGAGTGGATCCCTGCCTATCAGGATGCCCACATGTTTAACAACGTTCGTCCAGCGGTAAATATAGGGGCAATACAGGGAGGATGGCCATGGCGGGTCAGTCGTACGCCGGTTTACTGCAATTTATATTTGGATGTACGGACTATTCCCGGTCAACATCCCGTCGACGTACTGCAAGAGATTCAGGGTCTGATCAGGCGTCTACGCGAGCGCGATACTCGTCTCGATGTTGAAGTTGAAATGTTGGTATCCGATCCGGCAACAGAGATCGACACGGGCGAACTCGTCTGCCAGACTGTCTGCAGATCGCATGAGAAAGTTTTGGGGACGAAACCCGAAATTACTTATATGGGTTGGGCGTCAGATGCAATCCACCTCAACCGATATGGGATTCCAACTGTCATCTATGGTCCTGGGGGCAAATCATGGGAGGGAGATCCTGAAGGTGGACTCAACTACCAGAACATCGACGACCTGATAACAAGTGCCAAGGTGTACGCTGTTTCTGCGGTGGATATCTGCTCGCGGGATAGGAATTCACGGAGTCACGGATAACCTGCTTGGGCGTTTGTTTACCTGACGAGTACTGGATTTGGATCTTAGAGTGGAGGTAATAAGGTAGTGGTTTATTACCGTGATCTTCGGGAATATCTTGGTGCCCTGGAGCGGGTCGGTAAGCTTCGCGTAATTCGGGAGAAGATCAACAAGGATACAGAGCTCCACCCGCTCGTGCGGTGGCAGTTTCGCGGGCTTGACGAATCGCAGTGGACCGGCTGGCTGTTTGAGCAGCTCAGCGACCATAAAGGCCGGAGCTATGACGCGAAGGTTGCCACTGCGGTCATTGGAGCGAATCGAGAGGTTTATGCCATAGGCTTGCAGTGCGAGCCAAAAGACATCCATCGACGCTGGGTTGATGCATACCGTAAGCCCATAGAGCCAATTTTAGTCGGTTCGGGTGAAGCGCCGGTCAAAGAGGTCATTCACAAGGGTGATTCTCTATTGGAACACGGCGGGCTTGCGGAGTTTCCGATTCCGATTTCTACCAATGGCTGGGAGGCTCTACCACGCTTGACGGCGGTGAGTTGGCATACGAAAGATCCTGAGACGGGAATTCTCAACGTTGGTACTTATAATGCCCTGATGATGGGGCCGCTGCGGACATCGTGTCGGTGTCCTACAAACCAGATGTCGCTGCATTGGCAGAAAGCGAAACGGGCGCGAAGGCCTCTCCCGGCAGCGGCTGTGATCGGGGCTGTGCCGGCTGTTTCGATGGTAAGTAGCGCAAAAATCCCCTATGGGACAAGCGAACATGCGATTGCGGGTGGTCTAATGGGAGAGCCGTTGCCAGTGGTGAAGTGCGAAACCATTGACCTCGAAGTACCGGCGACTTCCGAAATTGTGCTTGAGGGAGAGCTTGCCACGGATTGGCTTGAGCTGGACGGAGCTAGTGGGGAGCATACAGGGTATACGGTTGTCGGTGGAGAAGTTTATGCCTTCCACATCAAGTGCATTACCCACCGGAAAAGGCCAATTTGGCATGATTTCATATCACAGATGCCGCCGTCAGAGTCCTCGACACTGCGTGGCATTGCTTCAGAAGGAAGCTCACTGAATTTCCTCCAACACCAGTGTGGTATACCGCAGGTAAAGAGCGTTGCCTTCCACCACTGCGCCGGCGCGTATCGGATCTGTGTCATTCAGATACAAGATCTCGCCGGCAATCGGACTCATCCCTCGATTGTTTGGCAAGCCCTGCTGGCCTGCCTTGTCCGGTCACCTGACTATCCCAAACTCGTGATTGCAGTTGATGAAGACATCGATCCAACGGACTTCGAATCGGTATTTTGGGCGGTTTCATTCCGTTACCAACCGCACCGGGACACGAGAATAATCCAGGGCCGGGGCGGGACCCTTGATCAATCGGCGAGTCCATATCGCGGTGAAAACCTCTCAGAGGATGAACATTCGCGGTATCCTCGTAGTCTGACCGGACCCGAAGGGGCTTCATCGATGTTGATGGATGCCACGCGGAAGTGGGCCTACAGTCCGGTTTCACTTCCAAAGCGGGAATTTATGGAACACGCAAGAGAGCTGTGGGAAAAAATGGGGTTGCCGAACCTGAAGCCGCGAGTTCCTTGGTATGGGGACTCGCTTGGCATGTGGCCGGAGGAATATGCGATTCAGGCGGAACTAGGTGGGCAGGGCGACTTTGAGGCCGTATGGAAGCGTATTATTGGCCAAGGTCGCCGCGTGTGAGTGGGAGCGGCCAATCATGCAAGCAGTGATTGTTCAGGAACATATAAGGACGGGTTAATAAGGGAGGCTCGTCTTAAGTTTTGATCCTTAAAAATACCGAGTGGCTGTTTGGTAGGCATTGTGGGACGGTTGGGTATTCGATTTGACTATTGCCTTGCAGAGCTTCTGAGAGAATGGTGACCATGATTGAGTCATTGATCCGACTGGAAGTCAGGGGCATCCATCAGAAATATGCTTCCGGAAAGTGCATACTTTGAAAACTTTTGTGGAAAATGGATTAGTTTCCCTTAAGCCTGTTCTTCCTGTAGCCTTAACGGATTTTTCCCTTTTGGATGGGCGCGGTCTTCGGTCTCGCTCCTTCAAGAAGCTTCGATTTTA
>JAPUIL010000200.1 GCA_027297085.1 Verrucomicrobiota bacterium
TATTTGACAAAAAACCGCTTAAGTGAGTGCCATTCGGGTCAAATTAGCATGTCTTCAATGACACGCCCATGTACGTCGGTGAGGCTATGGTCCCGCCCACCGTGGCGGAAGGTCAGACGTTCGTGATCTATGCCAAGTTGATGCAAAATCGTGGCATGGATGTCGTGAATATCGAGTTGATTTTCGACAACTGAATTTCCGAACTCGTCAGTCCTACCGTAGGCGAAGCCTCGGCGAAAACCACCACCGGCTAGAAAAATGGAATAACCGTTCACATGATGATCGCGGCCGCAGCCGTCTTTGATTTCCGGCGTGTGCGGTGTGCGGCCCATCTCACCTGCCCACATTACGATGGTTTCATCAAGAAGTCCTCGCCGTTCGAGGTCGATAATTAGAGCGGCTACGGATCGATCAGTGATACGAGCGTTCTTCTCATGAAGCTTTTTGATTTCGTTGTGCTGATCCCAGGGCGAGTTGTTGTCGTCAAAGCTGGGGCAGGTAATTTCCACGAAGCGCACCCCTGCTTCGACAAGACGACGCGCTCGCACTGCCTGAGTGGCGTAGAAGTGTTGATGTTTGTCACTGGAACCGACGCCATAGAGGTCAAGAATGTGCTGAGGTTCATTGGAGATATCGACCACCTCAGGTATGGCGGTCTGCATGCGGAAAGCCGTTTCGTAATTAGCGATAGCACCTTCGATGGCGCTGTTGTCAGAAGCTTGTCTGGCAAACTCCTGGTCCTGAGAAGCGAGTAATGCGAGTTTGCGGCGCTGGAGGGCGGCGTGATTGGCGGGAGCAATGTTATCTACCGGATCGCCTTTTGCGCGCATCATGGTGGCTTGATGAGACGCCGGCAGGAAGGAACAGCTAAAATTTTCCAAGCCACCGTTGGGCACCCAATCGTTGTTCAGGACAACATAGCCGGGAAGGTTCTGGTTCACTGATCCGAGCCCGTAGGAGACCCACGAACCCATACTGGGAGCCTGACCCAATATGCGGCCTGTGTGCAGCAACAGATTCTGCTGACCATGCAACGGTAGTTCACCCACCATGGAGCGTACCACGCAAATCTTGTCCGCGATTTGGGCAATGTGAGGAAAAAGGTCGCTCACCCACAGCCCGCTTTGGCCACGCCGCTCAAAATTCCAAGGGCTGCCCAGCCAGACGCGTTCCGCACCGGATTGAGCACGATTCGACACGGCTCCGGCTCCGATTTGTTTACCCTGATGCTGCAGGAGCATAGGTTTTGGGTCGAAAGTGTCTACGTGGCTGGGTCCACCGTCCATAAAGCAGAAGATGACGTTCTTCGCGCGCGGCGGATGATGGGGTTGAGGCAATACTCCAGCATATGCGCGATCCCTCAGCAAACCACTCAGCGCAAGCCAGCCAAATGCGGCGGACGAACGCTTTAGAAATCCGCGCCGTGAAACATCAGTTACGATTCGGCCTGGACAGCCGCAGGTGTAGCTAAAAGTTGGATTTTTCATCAACGTTTCGTGGTTGAATTAGCGGTAGTAAATAAATTCCTTAGTATTATATAGAACGTGCGCCATATCAGCCCAAGCTTTTTTATCGTTCATTTCATCCTCAATTTGCGAAAACGCTTCGAAAGCCTGGTTCCACCTAGTCAACTCATGACTGGTGGCAGATCGACAAAAAGCTCGAACAAACATGCGGCCAATACGTTCCTGTGGTGTGGTGCTGCCATCCATTACCAAGCGATCCGCCCATTGCTTTGCCATCTCCGTTACAAAGGGGTGATTGAGCAAAAGCAAAGCTTGTGCTGGAACATTGGTTACGTCTCGCCGACCAGTGGAGAGCTTGGGATTCGGCAGGTTGAATCCAACGAGAAATTTCGGCGGGTCCATGATGGACATTTCAATATAGATCGACCGTCGCCCATTACCATCCAACGGACCCGACAAGAGGCGTTTTAAAGGATCCTCCAGTGAACGTACGGGATTGATAGGTGGACCGTACAATGTGGGATCCAGTCTTCCGGAGATGGCCAGGAGGCTATCGCGAATCGCCTCAGCCTCAAGCCGACGGGTGGGATAATGATGCAGGAGACGGTTCGCGGGATCTCGCTCCGTCGCTGCATGATCGACTTCGCCCGATTGCCGGAAGGATTGACTCAAGACAAGCCGCCTTACAAGTTTCTTGGTGGACCACCCTTCTGCCCTGAAAGTATTCGTCAACCAGTCAAGCAATTCAGGATGTGAGGGTCGGTCACCCAGCTTTCCAAAGTCGTTGGGTGTCGCCACCAGGCCGGTACCGAATATCCAATGCCATATGCGGTTCACATAGACACGTGCTGTCTGCGGATTCTCCGGGCTGCTTAAATACCGGGCGAGCTCGAGCCTGCCACTTTGTTTGCTTTGGTCCACCTGATGATTTCCGGCGAAGACACCCAAAAAATTGCGGGGAACCGGCGGTCCTTCATCATACACGTTGCCTCGCAGATTGATCCGATAATCCATGGGTTCCACCTCACGCTCATCCATACTGTTCACAGTTCGAGTGAAATCGATACCTGCTTCGACCTCACGATACTGCTTCACCAGAGCAGCGACGTCCGGTGCCTCGTCCGTTGAGTTTGGAAGCAAGCTATGTAGCAGCAGCCAGTTCACTAATTGGACGTCTTCCGGTGCAGTTTGATTTGAGGTGAACTTGTCGATTGAGGCTACAAACCATTTTGCGAGGTTCTGCCAGGCTTCATCCGTGGTGGCAGGTCGTGTACCTGAAAACAGGGGACCGTACTCATCAAGTGTATTTTCAGGTCCTCCTTCCTTTTCATGCGTGGCAATTCCCGTCAGGCTAAACCAGCTCCGGTGGTTCAAACCGTCATCCTCTGCTGGCAATTTCACATCACCGACAAGCGCTCTGCCCATACGTGGAGGAAAGTTGGAATTCATGGATGCAGTGACAATTTGGGCGTACATCTTTGTCACTCCGTTTTTCAATTCCGAGTCTTCAATGCTTATCCATTCCGCTGGAGCTCCAGGGACGAAGAAACTTATGGACTCGTTCTGAAATGCATTTTGTGGAGTCACCAGGGTGCCTGCCCATTCCCCCCCTCGTAACTCCAGGCTAATATACTGTCCGGAAAGTTCGCTTTGTTCGGGTAGGCGAAGCGCACCCGCCAACTTTGATGAGAGCGCGTGAGTGTGATAGCCACGAGGAAGCAATTGATCGATGAGAGTGTTCCCCGTGAGGCTGACCAACGGCATGGCATCCTTTACGTAACCGTGCACTATGCCTTCTCCTTCCATAGTCCACCCTTTTGGAAAACCCGGTTCCTTGAAATCGGTAAGGAGGGTAAACTTACCAGCATTTTCCTGCTGTCGGGAGTCGCGCATGGTTTGCCATTCAGCCACGAGCGTGGTCCACACCTCTGCAATGGTTTCATTGGAGGCTTCTGCTACCCGCCCGAGTAAATAGGCAATATCCTCCAGCTTTTTTTCATCCGACTCAGAATCCGCATCAGCCTCCGACTCAGAAATCGTATCAGGCTCTGACTCAGAATTCATATTTGACTTCTGTTCCGATGCCCATTGCTTCAACTCCTTTGCCAAGGTATCCGGATTGGAGCTTGATTGCCACAACTGAGCAACATCTTGTCGAATGGTTGAGCGCAACCGCTTTAGTTCGGCGATCTTGGCATCGTATTTTCCATTTGCATCAATAACACGTGTTGTCCATCGAGGAGACATGAACACACCGGCCAACGCGTAATAGTCCCGTTGCGAAACCGCGTCTATTTTATGATCATGACAACGGGCGCAGGCCACTGTCATGGCCAGGAACGTTTTTGAGAAAGCATCAATCTTGTTGTTGATCATTTCCTGGTGAACGCCGTTGAACTGCAGGCTCGTTTCGTGGCGATGCTCGCCCATGTGATAAAACATAGGTCCGATCATGCTTTCGTTGACTCCCTCTTCCGTGTTGATCCTTGGTTCGGGCAGGAGGTCACCCGCAATTTGTTCGCGAATCAATTGGTCGAATGCCACATCGTCGTTGAACGCACGGATCAGGTAATCGCGATATTCCCAGGCACCTTTGGCAGGATTGTCCCATTCATAACCATAGGTGTCTGTGTAACGCACCACATCCATCCAGTGTCGTGCGAACCGTTCACCGAAATGGCGCGAGGCTAGCAGTTCATCCACCAATGCTTCGAAAGCGTCGTCGGCATCTCTAGTGAAGGCCTTGCGAAATGGCCCCATTTTTTCGGAATTTGCCGGCAATCCCGTGAGCACATACGAGATCCTTCGAAGCAGTGTTTCAGCATCAGCTGGTTTAGCAGGCGACAGCTTAGCTTCATTCAACGATTGGAGGATGAATAGGTCGACAGGGTCCATTGCCCGGGTGGCCTCGGAAATGGTCGGCGATTTGATGTCCTTCGAAGGTTGCAGACTCCACCAACCGGAGCGAATCGCCAATTCTGCTTTCCATTCCGCCGACTCTGCATCGACTGCTGAGAGAGCTTTGCCTGGCGTAGCGACAGCATCTCCTTTTATGAACTCCGAGTCCTCAGCAGCTACCAGAGATAACACACTCAGGGTCAATATAAAACAGATGCTCAATAACTGGCGATCTGTTGTCATTTTATTATGCTAAAGTTATCCTGTACAAATAATCAACGAATTCCAATTTGGAGAATTTTTTCGCGGTTTCCCCAGACGGACTGGTTATTCATGCCAAAAAATCTCGTACATCATTGATCATCATGGAGAATCGGATCGTTTTCGCCGATGGGGATTCCTTGCCAGACCGGGGTATTGTCGTAGTAGGTCAAGACACGGGTGCTGCTGCCTGGGGTGGGACCGTTATCGATC
>JAPUIL010000201.1 GCA_027297085.1 Verrucomicrobiota bacterium
GGTCCCGATGACCAGCACTGGCTCATTGTTACTGCTAAAGGTACACACCGTCTGCTGGTGCATGATGCCCATAATGGCGCGCTCATAAAAACTATAGGCGGTTTGGGAGATCGCTTGGGACAGTTCAACCGGCCCAATGGTATCTGGGTGCAGGATGATTTCCTATTTGTGGTCGAGCGTGACAATCAACGCGTGCAGGTGATGCACCTGCCGGCCTTCAACCCGCTAGGCTCTTATGGCGAAGGCCATTTAAAAAATCCTTACGGTCTCACTGTTATCGACAGCGATGAGCCGGGTGAATTCATTGTGTATGTGACTGACAACTACGAAACGTTGGAAGAAGAAAAGCCGCCGCTGAGCGAATTGAATCAACGCGTACATCGATTCGAGGTGGAAGCCGAAGGAATAACCGAAGGCACCGGAATACTGAATATTGTCGAATCCATCTATGCTGATCCGGTTTATGACCGCCTGTTGATCGCCGACGAAGAAATCAGCGAGGAAGGTCAGTGCATCAAGGTCTATAATCTCGCGGGCCAATTTACGGGCCAAGTGCTCGGCAAAGGGATATTTCAAAATCAGCCGGAAGGCATCAGCCTTTGGTCCACCGGTCCGAACACAGGCTTCTGGATTTTAACTGACCAAGGGATGCAGAAAAACTATTTCCACGTTTTCAACCGTGAAGATCTGGAATATGTCGGCACCTTCGAAGGGGAAGTTACCCTGAACACCGATGGAGTATGGCTCGATGCGACTCCCAGCCAAAGATATCCAAGAGGGCTTTTTTATGCGATTCACAACGATGGCAATGTCGCGGTATTTTCGTTGGCCGAAATCGCGACCGCTCTCGTTCTTGAACGTGATAGAAATTCAGAAAAGGAGTAGGATGGGGACGCGTTTAAAAATCCCGCCTTTCCAGCCGTTGTGTCGCTAACGGTAGTTGTAAAAGAACACCGAGTAATCGTCGAGCAGTTGATGATTGGGGGAATTTGTTCCTTGAGTTTTGAGTTCTGAAAGCCCCAGCGTGAATTTTCTGGAATCCGCGATACGACAAACATGCCCAGCGATATCCTCTCCGGGAAACATCATCCACTCTGAGTAGTGACCGGCCTCGATTGCATGAAGCTGAAACGTGTCTTGAAATGAGGGTTGTGAGCGTTTGCGGGTGCGGTACTCGTTTAAGTTTCCTGGACCCAGAATGTAATACTCTTCCCATTGGAAGTCCTCGATGCCCGTGACGACACACGGTAGCTGCAATGCCTCTGAAAGAACGGAAAAATATCGCGTTATACTGTCCTCGAACGTACTGTTATCGTTCGATCCGACTATCGCTTCAATACGCTTGATTTGTGCTGTATACCTTGAAGTCATGGAGATTGTCTTTCAACTATGGGTTGTGCAAGTGTAGTACCTGTCGTAGCGCTTCCTTGTGTGTGTCCACCGAGACCGTGAGTGTTTGAATAGGGTTTCCATCGCTCTCTCTTCAAACTGCGGAGGATTGAAACGACTTGTTTGTTCATAAGCTAATATGGGAATAAATGAACAAGATTTTGGCAACTGCCGACTCCTGAAAGAGAGCAGGACCCAAACCCTTTTCTGAGCTTTGGCGATTTCATTTTGACAAGGATCGAATCTCATGAAACAAGACCTTCGTGAGTCGCCGGAACTCCTTCAGACAACCGTATCATCTCGACAGCGGAGATGTGACCCGGCTTTCGCGCGAGGAGGTCGCTCTCGTGCTGCGGGCAGCTGATGACTTGATAACTACGGGTGGACGGACCTTGCTGGTAAAGGTGCTTCGCGGATCAAAAGCCCAGGATATTCGACCAGAGCATCGCGAAAACCCGGCTTACAGCGGGTGGAAAGAGCTGTCGCGGAATGAGGTGAGTCATCGCGTGGATTGGTGCATCGAGAACGGTTATATCAGTCTCGAATATTTCGGAAAATTACCGCTTCTCGTTTACCCCCGCAAAGGTCTGGCGATTGAATGCCAAACAATTGCGAGCGAATGGTTTCAGAGCGCCGTCGCGAACGGATTCGATGTCCTTTGTGAAAGGGTTTCCGAAGCTCCGATGGGTACGCTGATGGCTTTACTTGATCAGGTGGCCGAGCACGGAAAAGAGCTTGGGTTTCCCCTTATAAAGGTCTGGAAAGAGGTGGCCACCAAGCGGATTCGCAAGCGGATCAACACCATTCTGGCTGAGTGGAACGGATCGGGACACAGGATGCGTTGCGTTTTCGACACGGCTTGGATTGACGAATCACTGCCCTTCGACACGGGGAGTCTATTCGGCGAATACGCCAAAGCCAAATCGATCCTTTCAGGAGAGTGGAAGTTTATTTCACGGGAGCATCCCGGTATGATGGATGTGGATATCTACGGTTCCTTGCTCGTAAACAAAAGCGCCTGCTTGGTCACCTCCGACAGAGCCTTCCACAATGCGCTTTGCAACGAACGGGTTTGCAGCTTTTTCCTGGATACTGATTCGGCTAAGATCACATCGGCTCCGCTGCCAGGCGTGAAACCCCGGGGCATCCTGGCTCGATTGCCCAGCCGAAACCACGAGACTCAGGTAACTTCCAGACCAACCGTCAGTAATCCGTTCTATTCCAGGATTCTCGAAGCGCAAAGCGAGTCCGCTCAGAAGAAACTTCGGAGCAAGCGCCGCCGAATTCACAACTACTTTGGCGGAACCGGTTACATCGAACGATGCAGACTGACGGTTGCCGCGTTGCCCTCCGAAAAGTATCCACTGGTGGGAATTCGGTTGCGAGTCCTTTCCAGTGCTGGAATCAATGCGCTTGATGCTACCGAGTCGTATTGTTGGGAATCCAGCAGCGACCTTTTAGGTGCCTACATCCAAGCCGCGTGTCTCATGATTCAGCTCAGATTGGAACGCATCCCCACAGATATTTACTATGATAGCTTGGCCCTTGTTGAACCAAACGGGCTTGCCGGCTCGCCCGCTTTCGCGTTTTGGACGCAACTGATCAACACCTTCGCCGAAATCAAGTGGCACCCGGTGGGCGAACGTTTCCGCAATCCACGAATGGAGGCGCTGCGTCGAAAACTAAACACCCTGGCTACGCGGCCAAGCAACGAAGTGAAACAATTCAATTCGCTTCAATTGGTCCAGGCTTGGAAAGTCAAATAGCGTTCTCACCTATCTCCTAAGGATTGACCGGTAAGAAATTGCTTTTAAATTGAGCGAACTTATTGGATCGGTATTTTACCTTCGAACGACCTGGCGATGAGGGCGTCGAAGAAGTCCCAGCCTCCTTTGGGGGAGCTGAAGGCGGTGCCGTCGGCAGCGAAGAAACTTACGTAGTTCCCCGGGTAAATAAGGCCGGGAAGTAATTCATTTCCGGCATTGCCAATTCGGGGGTAACGTGCGGCAATGCGCGGTTTCGCAATTCTGTCATGATACCTAATGTATTAGCTGAACGGTATGCTTCCGCGGCCATTAAAGATATCTGGTCTGGCGAGGGCCGTATTGTTCTGGAACGTGAGCTCTGGATTGCTGTAATGAAAGCCCAAAAAGAACTTGAATTGGATATCCCGCAAGAGGCCATCTGCGATTACGAACGGGTTAAAGAGCAGGTTGACCTCAAATCCATTAAGGAGCGCGAACGTCAATTGCTTCACGATGTAAAGAGCCGCATTGAGGAGTTCAATGACCTGGCAGGGCATGAACACATCCACAAGGGCATGACCAGTCGCGACCTGACCGAGAATGTGGAACAGCTTCAGGTGTTTCGGTCATTACAAGTGCTTCAAGTCAAGGTGGCGGCCGCAGTTATTCAACTCTCAGGTAGAGCAGTTGAGCTAAAAGATATTTTAATCTCCGGTCGCACTCACAACGTAGCGGCCCAACCTACAACCATGGGTAAACGTCTAGCCATGTATGCCGAGGAGTTGCTGCTTGGCTTTGAACGGCTGGAATCTTTTACTGCCAACTACCCGGTGCGCGGTTTGAAGGGTGCGGTCGGTACTCAGCTCGACAGCCTCACACTTTTTGAAGGCGATCAGGCCAAGGTGGCCGAACTCGAGCAAAAGGTGGTTCAGTACCTCGGGATCGGTAAGGTGTTCACCAACGTGGGACAGGTCTATCCCCGTAGCCTGGACTTCGAAACGGTTTCTATCTTTTACCAGATCAGTTCCGCTCTGAGCAACTTTGCCAAACAGATCCGACTCATGGCCGGCCACGAGCTGGCCGGTGAAGGTTTTGCCAAGGGGCAGGTGGGATCCTCCGCCATGCCACACAAAATGAACAGCCGGAGTTGTGAGCGTATCAATGGTTTCCATACGATACTCAATGGCTATCTGAACATGACCGCCGGATTGGCAGGGGATCAGTGGAACGAAGGCGACGTGTCTTGTTCCGTGGTTCGCCGCATCGCGTTACCCGATGCCGTCTTCGCCATCGATGGCCAGCTGGAAACCTTCCTCACCGTCATCGGCCAGATGGAAATCTTCCCGGAATTCATCCGACTGGAAAACGAGAAGTATTTCCCCTTCCTCGGTACCACCACCATCATGATGGAAGCGGTCAAAGCGGGGGCAGGGCGTGAGTCCGCTCACGAAGCGATCAAGGAACACGCCATAGCAACCATCCGCGATTTGCGCGCTGGAACTATCCAGTCCAACGACCTCGTCACTCGCTTGGCCAACGACGATCGCATCCCCTTGGATCAAGGACAGCTGAAAGCCATTTTCGAAGACGAGACCCGCCTCTCCGGTATGGCCAAACATCAGGTGGACAGTCTAGCCAA
>JAPUIL010000202.1 GCA_027297085.1 Verrucomicrobiota bacterium
GGACTTAGCGTATTCCCAGGCTTTGAAGGCCTTCGGCTACCTCAACGGAGTCGGTGTACAAACCAGAGATGCGCCCAGGTACAATCTTGTGGGAGATCCCTATTTCACGGATGGACTCAGAGCTGTAATGTTTTTTGACGAAAGACCTTTTACTTTTGCAGAACTGGATATAAAGGCCCATTGGGAAATTCCGTCAGAAATAAGAGCGAAGATCGGGGAGGATAAATTGTGATGCAATCTTCCAGGCTAACGAACACAGGAAAGAAAATCAGGCTCTCGCTCGTTAAAAGTCGCTTAATCTATACATTTCTTAGCCCGCTTCTCCTTGGTCTGGCCCTGGTTGTTGCCGGTTGTGCGACCACCACCTTTGACGCTCCTCCACCTTTTAACGACACCGTTTTACGTCAGGGGGCCCACTTCGTTGAAGAAGAAGGGATTCGAATTTCTGCCACTGTGCCCGATCATGATGAAAGCCTGAATATTTTCGGGGTTGATCTGGAAAGCATAGATGTGCAGCCCGTCTGGATTGAGATCGAAAACAACACGGACAGGTTGGTCTACTTCCTTGAGACAGGTCTGGATCCGGAGTACTTTTCTCCCCTGGAAGTGGCGTTCGCATTCCACAAAAAATTTAAAAAGGAGTCAAAATCACAGATCGATAAACAGATAGAATCCATGAGCCTTAACAAAACTGTGAGTCCTCATTCAAAAGAGTCGGGATTTGTGTTCACCAACGTCGATCAGTTAAGCAAGTTTCTCAATGTAGACCTTATAAGCCACAAATGGGCTAATTCTTTCGCCGTAATGGTATCCACCCCGGAGTCCAGGCTCGTGAGTGGTGACTATAATGAATTACTGGCCTTAATGGAGTCTCAGGATTACACATATCCCGAGGAAGAATCCGGATTGCGAGAATTATTGGAACAGCTCCCGGAGGTGGCTTTAAAAAAGGATGGATCCGATGCAGCGCCTCTCAACGTCGTCATAATTGGAAGTCTGAGTGATACAAATACCGCGTTTATCCGTCGCGATTATCGTATCGTGCATACCAGTCCATTTTTTGTTTTTGGAAGACCTCAGGACATTGCCCTGAGCAAGCAGGATTATTGGGAAGAATCTCAACCTCAAATGATTCGAGCCTGGTTAACAAATATCAAATTCAGGGATCAACTAGTCTGGATTGCACAGGTCAGTATGCCACTTGGAGGACGATTTGGTGGAAAGCAAACTCCAGAGAAACCATACCATATGGACAGTGATGTGAATGAGGCTCGCATTGACCTCATACAGGACCTGATCTACTCACAATCCCTGGCTAAAATGGGCTTCGTAAAGGGAGCAAAACAAACAGACATTCAGGCAGTGCCAAAAACTGCAAGCGACAACGGTTATTCTGTGGATGGCCTTCGAGCCGTACTAATCTTCGAAGAAGGTCCGTTTTCCATTTCAAACATTGAGTTCCTGGACTGGGAAGACCTTTCGGACTACACCGCCCAAAACTAAACCCTAATGCTACGGCGAGACAAAATGGCGAGACACAACCGGCTTCGCAGATTACCGGAGCATTATGAACGGACCCCTGGTGCCTTCGTGTCATTCTGGTCTTCCGCGGTGTGCCTTAAATCTAGAAATTTGAGGGCCACCGCCAGTAACAGGATCGAAACGGGCAAGACCAGAATATCCCAGTCCAATTTGTCCAGTTTGATAAACGCGATCTCGAGAAACTTTACGAAGAGGATAATAACAATCAATTCCGCCAAGACGTTTTTCAGGTGGGCTATGCTGGGATTTTTAATCCACTTCAGCACCTTGTACTCACTTTCGTCAGTGGGATTGGATACGAATAGAGAAAAGACCCCGTAGGCAAATATGAAGAGAACCAATGCAATTAAGAAGGCGTCCAGCGACTTAATGAGGTAAGTCGTGGCAATGTCCCCCAATGAAAGGTGAAAGTTATCGTCTTCGGGATTCAGGCCTACGATGAATACGCTGAAAGCAGTGTAGGTTTTTACAAAACCAATTATGAACATTAGAAATGAGCCAAGAAGAGAACATATAATGGCTATCCAGCTCAAATAGCGGAAATTGGTCAGGAACTTTAACATGAGTCGTTAGCTTAGTTGACCCAGGTGTTTCAAAAAATCGTATCGAGCTTGCGACATCATCCAAAGTGATGAAGAGCAAGGCGCAGTTCGCAAGCAGGCGCGGGAGCGTAGTATCCTACGTGACCAAGCGGATTGCGGGCTGGAACGCAGCTATTCGCGCTTGTCGGTTTTAGCCTTCGTACCAAGTCTTTGGACGACAGCGAAGCGAACAACAAGGGCATTTTTGTGAGGATTAAACAGTATCTACTAATTTCCATAACAAATTTATTAATAATTAGATAACGTCTGCCATTTCGAAGGCGTTTGAAACGTTTGGGTTGATTGTCACTATTACATTACGATCATCGTCTCACTAGTGGAAGTTAAAAAGAAGGCGGTTGGAAAAAGGGTAGTTGAATATTCCTGTCACTTTGTCATCTTGTTAAAAGGACTCTCATTCCGATATCGATTACTTATGGTCGACTCAAAATTAATAGCTTCCTCTGTGCTTTCAGCTGCGGTGTTCAGCCTGGCTGGTGCGCTTGTATATTTTACCATAACATTGGCCAGAGTCGCAGCCGGAGTACCTGCCATTCTTGAATTAGTGCAGGTAACTCAGGAAAAAGTAGATCCGATCGTGGATGAGGTGGCGGAATTTCGAAAGCTGGTGCCGACGATCCTGGAAGAAGTGGAGCAGATCCGACTGACAGTTCTTCCTCCGGTGTTGGATGAAGTTGCGAAAATTCGGGGTCACCTTCCTGCTATCCTTGAAGAATCGAGCCATATTCGACAAAGCATCCCGCCAATACTCGAAGAAGTTGTCGGTTACCGGGAGCAGATTCCTCTCATCCTTGAGCAGGTGGACAAAATCCAGTTACAGATTCCTGCCATTATTACCGAAGTGGAGAATGTGCGTGAAACGATCCCGCTAATCATGACAGAGATTGAAAATGTGCGTAAAACGATCCCGGCCATACTTGTAGAAGTGGAAGCCGTACGCTTTGCGATGCCGGAATTAATGGATCAGGCCGAACAAATGTTGGCAGAAGCGCACGGGGCCGGTAGAAAGGCGAGTGAGGGAGCTGTAAGCGGGGTCTTTAGCGGGATCATCAAAGCGCCATTTTCCCTGGTTGCGAGTCTAGGATCTGTGTTGCATACCCCTCAACTGACGAAGGAAGACGATGCTAGTATTGAAAAGGCGGCAAGGGAACTGGCTGATAATGGAAAACCCAGAGACAACCGAAACTGGAACAATAAAAAGAGCGGCCGCAGCGGCACCATCACTATTCTTTCCATCGATACGAGCTCAGGTGTGAAATGCATCGTCCTTCGCGTAACCGTTTATAAGGGAAAATCCAAGTTAGGTGAAGGAGACTTACAGGCCTGTCAGCAGGAGGACGGCACCTGGGTGCTCGTGGAGTAGGCTGATCCCAGCTTGATAACCCAAACGTGTCAAACGCATTCGTACCGAGCCATCGGAGCCAATCCAACAGGATTGATAATAATGATTTCCTGTTATGCGAAGAATATCTTGTTCTGCCAAAAGCTACCGAGGCATTTATGTCGACACATCCAACGCAACGCAGTTTCGAGCCTTGCGACACCAAAACAACAAGCGCAGGTTCTATCTTATTGAAATCCAGCGTGTTATGGTAATCTAGTGAGGTTTTTCTGAGGGCCATTATGATGT
>JAPUIL010000203.1 GCA_027297085.1 Verrucomicrobiota bacterium
AGTAGCAGAATCCTTCTCCTGTCCTTAAAGCGTTATATCCGACTCCGCCTCATCCCCCACCTTCAACAACAACGACCCCGAACCACAAGTCGGATCATAAACCGTGGTGGCATTGCTCGTAGCCGCGTCGTGAATACCTAAAACCGCAGCCATAATGCGTGACACCTCGGCAGGCGTATAAAACTGCCCCTTCGATTTGCCACTCTCGGTGGCAAAGTGCCGCATCAAGTATTCATAAGCATCCCCCAGAATATCATCCCCATCCGCCCGGTTCTTGGAAAAATCCAGAGCCGGGTTTTCGAAAATCGAAACAAGATTGGTCAACCGATCCACCATCTCCTTGCCCGTGCCCAACTTCGTAGCATCGTTGAAGTCCGGCATATCGGACAACTTGTTCGCACTCGCCAGAGGCCCGATAATCTTCTTGTTAATCTGGTCGCCAATATCGGTCGTCCCCTTGAGAGCCACCATATCGGCAAAGCTGGCCCCATCCGGAATCGTAATTGGCGCATAAGGCACCCCCGCATATTTGTCGCTCACATACTTAATAAACAGCAGAACAAGCACATAGTCCTTGTATTGACTGGCATCCATGCCACCCCGCAATTCGTCGCAACTCTGCCAAAGCGATGAGTAAAGTTCTGATTTCTTAAGAGCCATATATGAGGATTTCGGTGCCTGAAGCGTTTACCTGAAGGGTGGGTGGATTAACAGAGCTTGAGAATTCTCCGTAATTTCTGGCGGACTGCCTGAAGGATTGTAGGTGATTTTGAAAACACTCATATGGGTGAGGAATTAGTATAGGCTTGTTGCCCTAACCAAGCTGAAATTCTAGGAATTCGGCAACCTAAGAGTCTCTGCGTTCCCTGCCATTCTCAGCAAGTCTAATTAACTAATTCAATAAACTGGCCTGAGGTGTTCGGAAGCAAGGCATTCAAAACTTAGAGCAGGAGTGGCACCATGGGTAACTAAAAGCGTCAGTGGTGAATGGTTAAATCTTTTAAGAGTCTGGCACGCTTGCAGACCTTTTCCTTTTCACGCGTATAGTTTCCACAGATCGCACTTACCGAGCGAGCCGTTCCCATATGCAGGCGTTCCGTCAACCAAGCGTTGGTCACTGAGGTTTCCCTCTTCAATTTCGCGCCGATTGCTAATTTCCAATCCGCTGAACGTTTCTCGGCCTGAGCATCCTTAACGGTCTTTCCCAAGCGTTTAAGGCAACTCTTCAAATACGCTTCCCATCGCGTTCTATTGATATCTGCAAGATCCTCACGCTCACGTCTCAGAACCCTTTGACGCCTCGCCAGGCCTTTCGTAACCGCCTTGGCAAATTTGGACGAGCCGAGGCTCCAACCGCGACACATACGACGATCCAATGCTTCGATCTTTTTAGGACCATCAGAATTAACCAAGCGGAGATGGTTAATGTAACGTGTCCATCCTCCCTTGCTGTCATCGAAATCCTCGAAGGTGTCCATCCAAGCGCTGTCCAGAAAATCAGGACGACTACTACGTTTCGGAAAATAGAACAGGCTCGACCACGGATATTTTCCGATCATGGCAATATCTGCTAGTCCGGCTCTAACCGGGTTCAAATGAATGTAGTCTACCAGTTCCAGCCAGTGATTTCCTGGCTCAACACTCAGCGACTTAAATCGTCCCTGAAATAAATGCCCGTGTTGCTTGCGGTACTTCTTGAAACGAACTGCGAAAGTGGCCTGAAGCCAACGCATCCCTACCGATAGATTACCCAGGGGCGTGCCCAGGCAAAGGTGATAGTGGTTGCTCATTAGGCAAAACGCCGAAAGCTCCCAAGAAAATTTATCGCAAGCCTCGAACAAGGTCTTCACAAATGAATGCTTCGCTCCTTCGGTTTTGAAGATGTGACTCCGGTAATTGCCACGATTAATTACGTGATACAATCCGGCAGTGCTTTCTACTCTGGGCTTACGAGCCATGCCCAAACAGATCTCAGATGATTGGCTCAGTCAACTTGATTATTGACCACTGACCCTTTTTTTATCTACGATCGCTTATGTTCCAGGTTACTAGCGGGAATCCTTGTACCACCGTGCCAAGGTGAAGGGAGAAAATCTCATATTAAAGAGCATTCGAATCATAATCCACTGGAAGCGTGTTTTAATGAAGCCTTCCTGAATATGTCTTCTGGAAGAAACGGTTATAACCGGATTTCGTACTTTTCTGACTTTGAACTGTTTTCTCATTCTTTTTGAGAAATCGTAATCTTCCATGATGGGGATTTCTTTGAATCCCTGTAGCTGCTCAAAGACCTCTTTCTTCACAAATATACCGTTATCGCCATAGAAGATGCCCTTGTCCGATTGCTCTCTTTTGTCGAAAAAACGTCCATTCATCCATCGGCCGATATTTTTAATGCGATCATTGTGTTCATCAAAAACATTGGAGAACCCACCTCCATCGAAGCCGTCGTTAATTTGCTTCTGAATAACAGAGAAGACGTTCTCAGGTAGCTTCATGTCGGCATGAACAAAAAACAGAATATCTCCAGTGGCCGTTCTCGCGGCTTCATTCATCTGGTTGGCTTTGCTCTTTTGGCTAACCACAATGGAAATCCCTTCTTCTTGGGCCAGCGTCACTGTGTTATCAGTGCTTCCGCCATCGGCTAACAGTAGCTCGTAGGGTCCGTCAAATTGCTGCTTCTTTAAGTCCTGAATGACGGACTGAATTACTGCCTCTTCGTCGTAGGCTACAATAATCGCAGATATCATCTGGCCTTTCTAGTTACTTGGACCGCAGATATCGGCTAAAGGCTTTTTTTACTATCTCTGAATAGGTGGGATAGGCGAAAATGGTTTCGGCCATCACTTTAGCCGGAATCTTATTCTTAATGGCTAAGGTAATTATTTGAATCCATTCACCGGCATGGGCAGCCACTGCATCAGCGCCAACCGCCAAATCGTCGTCATTAAAAATCACTTTGAGAAACCCACCCGTTTTGCGGTCAGTTATGAAACGGTCGATACTCGCATCTACTTTAAAGATACTTATGTGTTCCTCGCCATAGGTTTGCCTGGCCTCATTTTCCGATAACCCGACATGAGCGATTTCCGGTTCGGTGAATATCGCCCAGGGCAACACGGAAAGATCGTTCCGCCTGGTGTTCCCTGTCAGGATATTTTCGACGCAAATCTCAGCCTGGAAAGAAGCCACGTGGGTAAATTTCTGTGGTGTGGCCACGTCTCCACAGGCGTAGATATGCGGAACGGATGTCTGAAGGAACTCATTCGTGCCTATCCCTTTCTCTGTAAATTCAACGCCGGCTTCTTCCAACTGCATTCCCCGGGTTGAAGGTACCCGTCCAGCTGCTACAAAGAAAGAATCTGCCACCACTTCCTTTTCTTCCCCGTCTTCCTGGTAGATCAATGTGTTACTGTCGGTAAATTTTGTGGGCTCTGCGTTGCCGATGAATCGGACCCCTTCTTTTTTAATTTTCTCGGTAATGAAAAGGCCCACTTCTTCATCGACTACTTTTAATACCCTTGGGTTTCTATCGAATACGGTTACGTCACAACCTAAGCGTGAGAGCGCTTGACTCAATTCGAGCGATATCACGCCACCGCCAATAAAGACCGTCCTGGCAGGGTGTGACCTGAGTTCCCAGAAATTTTCATTGTGCAGAATGTTCACGTTCTCAATGCCCTCGATATCGGGCAATTTTGGGCCTGAACCGGTGCAGAGGATAAAGTGTTTGGATTCGATCGTCTGCTCTCCCACCGTTATGGTGTGAGCATCCTGGAACTGGGCTCCCGATTTATCCACAAAAACATCGATACCCATGCCCTGGAAAACTTCCGGAGTTTCATGCTGATAGATGCCCTGCACGATCTCATCTACCTGTTCCATTATTTTTGCGAAATCCGGTTTTGGTCGCTCTACTGAAATACCTAAATCGTCCATTTTATCGAGACTGTGGTACGCTTTGGCGGCATTGATGAGCGCTTTACTTGGCACACACCCGTAATGGGTGCACTCGCCTCCGATTTTATTTTTTTCAATGAGGGCAGTTTTCAACCCTTTCCGGTGCCCGGTTGTGGCGGCCACCAAGCCGCCGGATCCCGCGCCGATCACTACAAGGTCATATGATTGCATGCATGCAATCGAAGACTGGAAATGCTGTAAAAGAAAAGCTCAAAAGGGCCTGTTAACCAAAAAAGCAGCTTGGCTCTGCCATTTGTTTGACTGAATGCTATCTCGACCGGGTGGACGCTTTGCCTTTGTCGCAGATCAAAGGGGTATCATCCGAAGGAAAAGGCAAATGGGGGAGAGGAAGAGTGAGTAGTAAAAAGTGAAGGATGGAATCAAAGGGGGGCCATTCGGGTTTACCCCTAAATTCAGTAGCGTAGATACTGCTTTCTAGCCGATTTGTACCAGCGTTCAAAATCTTCCATTTGCTTGAGAATGCCCTCGATTGAGGAACACCCTTCAGCGCAATTCCGAAGAGAGTCATCGCCGTAAAGCAAATCAACCGCTGGAACGTCATCGATAAATTCGTAGGGTTGTTTTCGCCACTTAAAATCATCGGGGAAGGTTTTTGCTGCTGCGACTAATAGCGCAATTCCGAATCGGTAAGGTTTAAACGTGAGACGGTCATCTACGTGAATCTGCACGCCACGACAAAGTTCTCCTGCGTACTTTTGGAATTGCGGAGTGAACTCAACCGCTCGAAGACTGACACCTTCCAGCGGAATACCGACTTTCCTGGTGGCAGCTATCCATGCTGCCGGGTCGACAAACGGAGCGCCCAGCAATTCAAAAGGACGTGAGGTGCCTCTTCCTTCAGACAGGTTCGTCGCCTCAAAAAGACAGGCGCCTGGATAAACGCCCGCCGTTTCAAGAGACTGCATGTTCGGTGAAGGAGGTACCCAGGGAATACTGGTCTCATCCAAATACATCGAACGCTGCCAACCCTTAACTTGAATGATTTCGAGCTCGCAATTGTGTTTCTCGATGGCTGCCTCGCCTTCGCCAAAGCCACCGCGAAATAAGGCGGCCAATTCACCGAGGGTCATTCCATGACGATTAGCTATGGGTCCAATCCCACAAAACGATCGATAGGCTTTTGTCAGCGGCGAGCCTTCAATCTGAGCGCCGCCGATTGGGTTCGGGCGGTCAAGAACGATAACTTTAACCCCGGCAGCTCCTGCAACTTTCATGCAGTAAGCCATGGTTTGCGAAAACGTGTAATAGCGGGTGCCGATATCGGGGAGGTCAACCACCAGGGCATCCAGCCCCGCGAAATTTTCTACGGTCGGGCTAAGATTACCCGCAGTTTGTCCATAGAGACTTATGATTTCAATTCCAGTACTTGGATCGTTTACATCTGAGACTGAATCCATGTCCTGCGCGTCGCCGAAAAATCCGTGCTCCGGGGCAAAGAGTTTGGTCAGCTTGCAATGGCTGCTTTTTTTGAGCAACCCGGCCAGGTGATGCCCTCGAGTGTCAATTGAGGCCTGGTTCGCCAGTACCCCGACTGCTGCGCCTTTTAGCACTGCGAAGTCATCTTCCGCGGCGCTATCAATCCCGGGACTAACTTTTGAAATAGATGTGGTAACGAAGCTATCCTGCTTCTTTTAGAGGCAACGCTCAAGGGGAAATTTTCAAGGATGAAGGCAAAAGGCTGAAGGCTGGAAAGTTAAGGGTGAAGGGTTTAAAACCACTCTAGTAATTTGCATCATCATAATCTCGATCCTAATCTTAATCAATTCAAGGTGTCGGGTGTCAGAAAAGTGCAAAGGTGCAAAGAGGGGAGCGGAAAGGAATTGCGAATAGTGAGGAGTGAAAGGTGAAAGTTTTTATGTGATTTCGATTAGGATAATGAGTAAGATTAGGAGTACGGGCAGAGAGCCATCTCAGGAGTCGATGGAGTCCAAAGTAGTATCGGCAGCTAGTCGCTCAATTTCTTTTGCAAACTCAGCTAAGGTTGGCAGATCAAACAGACTTCGCAAGGGTACTTCTAGAGACAAAGTTGTTCGAAGGCGAGAGATCACTTGAATTGCTCGCAATGAATGCCCTCCGAGATCAAAAAAATTATCCTGAACGCCGACGCCGCGTTCATCCTCAAGCTCACCGTGTTCCAAATCGAGGACTTCCTCCCAGATTCCGGCGATTTGTTTCTCGAGCGGGGTACGAGGAGCCAGCCAGGACGTGTCCAAGGGGGCTTCCAGCGGACTTTGTTCGGTAAGCTGACCGCGAAGGATCTTCCCATTGCCAGCCCGCGGAAGGTGATCCAGGTAAACGAAGTGCGACGGTATCATGTAATCAGGCAATTTGTCTGCCAGCTTTTGCCGTAGAACGGTTACGCTCGGGCCGGGGCTATTTGCGGGAACCACATACGCCACTAATTCGTGACCACCTTGAGGAAGTGCCTGGCCGCTGACAACTACTTCACGGATGGTGTCAGGTGCAGATCCGCGGATTCCGGGTGGAAGTCGCGGATCTGCACCTGAAAGTCTTTCCGCCCCGAAAACGTCAGACAACCGTCGGCATCCATCTGTCCCAAATCCCCCGTGTGAAACAAGCGCATGTCGGCCTCGTCCTCGAGCGAAGTATAAGCCGATTGGGTGAGGTCAGGTCGTTTCCAGTAACCAGGCGATAAATAAGCACTGCTCACAACAACCTCTCCCGATCCCGGTGCCTCAACTCGCTTGCCTTCAGCATCCTCAAGAAAGATGTCCTGCCCGCGGACCGGATAGCCCACCGGGACCGTAGAACCGGAGATTCGAGTCTGGTGGTCGGCGAAATACATCCGCGTGCAACACGTTTCCGTACTTCCAAGGCGATTGACGAAAAGACAAGAGGGACTCAGGTTATTGCGATAAAGTTCGAAGTCTCGCGCATGGACTGCTTCACCACCGAACCAGACCAGCCGCAAGTGCGGATACTCGGGGAGACTTGAGATCATCCACTGACGAAATAGAGAGGGCACTCCTCCCCAGATCGTCAACTCCTGACGGGCGACTTCACTTGCCATGTGCTCGACGCCCCGACCCTGGACATCGATCCGGCACAGGGTCGCTCCGTTACCCAGCGCCATCAACGCACCAAAGCAACCGCCACTGGTCGTCAGGGACATCACCGTGCTCATGCGATCCGGAGGCGAAATGTTAAAATGCTCCACATAAGTGCGCATATCGTGGAGAATGTTTCGGTGTGTCTGGGTCACCCCTTTCGGTTGCCCGGTTGAGCCCGACGTGTATACCATCCAGCATCGTTGATCCGCCCGGATTTCAATACCAGGATTGTCACCCGTAACTGCACCCGTTTCTTCGTCAATATCGATTACTTTCAGGTGCTTCCCCGCCAGGCGTAGACCCAATTCATGATATTGGTGTTCAACGAGAATAATCCGTGCTTCGGACTGCTCGATCATGAACTGTTGCCGATCGAACGGAAGCTCTGGGCTAACCCCTACATGACACTTGCCGGACTTTAAGACTCCCAAAAACGTGCTGACCCGGGTAGCCCCTTCGTCCATCAAAGCAATCACCGGCTCTTCGTCCTCAACCGGTTCGGCATCGAGGACATGGGCAATCCGATTGGCTGCAATGTTCAGTTCCTGATAGGTCAGTGTGTGCGTTTCATCAGTGAAGGCGATTCGATCAGCCTGTTGCTCCACCTGTCGTTCGAATCGTTCCGGTATGGAACCGTTGATTTCTTTTTCGGAGAAATCGACACGATCCCCGGAGGGATGATAACAGCGGCTGTGGATTTCCTGCTGCCGAACCCATCCAGCCGAGTTTAGAATGTTCGAGTCGGTCATGGTCCTGTCCCCGACCAATCCGGGACGAGTTTTTCCAGTTCGGGCAAGAGCACAACGCTTTCCTGTTCGTTCGGGTCCGTGCGTGCGATCACGACTACGCACTCTTCCGTCTCGCTTGCGTTACGGGGAAGGTGTGGCGTGTTTGGCGAAATATAAAGAAACTCTCCGGCATGAATAACTTCATGTTCTTCCAAGTGCTCACCATAGCGGAGCTCAGCCGAGCCTGAGATCATGTAAATGGCCGTCTCGTGATCGCGGTGCAAGTGGGCTTTTTCAACGGCACCTGGTGGCAGATGGAGTATGTGCATGCAAATACCCTTCGACCCAGCTGTCTGACGCGAGATACCAGAATGGTAG
>JAPUIL010000204.1 GCA_027297085.1 Verrucomicrobiota bacterium
CTCCAATTAATATTTAAAATGAGTTTTAAAAGAAAGGGCTCCTGCACGGAGTCCTTTCTTTTTGTGCAACTTGCCGGTTTAATTGTGGTCGATTAAATTTTTATGCGCAAATTTGGTACCATTATTTTTTTCCTATGGGTATGGGAAGTGTCGGTCCATGTCTCTTATTTGCAGGGTCAGGACGAGCACCCTTGGTTGGGCATAGCCAATGCCTCTGTTTTCCCGCAACGGTTGCTCGACTACCGCGACGAGCATGGATGGGCGGATCTGCGAATGTCCGTTTTTGAGGATGCCAAATATGCGTATGAGCGTCGAATCCCTGTTGCTGAACGACTTTTGTACACCTTTCTTTGGTTGGACCTCATGTATGAGAATGAGTCCGAGTATGTTCCCGATTGGATAGACAGGATGGGCCAAGCCAACCGGCTCCACGCCAACATGCCAGCACGCATTCCTTATAATAATCAGTCGCTTGGAGATCGGTTAAACGACAAATTTTTAAAGTACTTTTTTTCACGTGGTGACTTGATGCGGAAAGCCTACAATCAATGGGATCCATCTGATTTGTTGACGGAAGTGTTTTCCGTGTTGGATCGATTGTATTCAAAAAATCGATATCTCTTTACTCAATATCCTGATCTCGCCTTTGCGATCGCATTTGTGCACGACGTACCGCCATCGCCTTTGTGGCCTCATCCCCAAGTCGGACAGGATGTCCTTCCTCGGCAGCTTCGCTCCGCCGACGATGTTTTTAGCTTCTTTACCAATGCCAGGAACACCAAGTGGTTTCATAATTCTATCAAACGCTTGTCTCTGTCGGATGCCATATTTTTGGTAGATCTGATTATATCGCCGGCGGAAGTGGAGTGGGTTCAAAAGAATATCACTGTAAAACCGGACATGTATGATGAGGTGTACACGATGATCGGGTACGATTATCGGCGAATTCAATCCGGTCAATATCATTGGATGTATGACGATTATTCTCTGCCTGCGATTCGCCGGGTGGGAGGCATTTGTGTGGATCAGGCATATTTTGCGAGTCAGGTGGGGAAGGCACAGGGACTTCCTACCATCGAGTTCCTGGGGTCAGGCTTAGATGGGCGTCATGCATGGTTCGGTTATTTACCTCCACGTGGGAAATGGCAGATGGAGGCTGGTCGCTTTGCGGACCAACGATTTATAACGGGTCATGCTTTTAACCCGCAAACATGGTCATTTATTTCTGACCACGAAGTCGCTTTTCTCGGTGCGGGTTACCATCGGAATCGGGCATATTTGTCCTCACAGATTCATTTTTATTGGGCGCGATTGTATTCGCACTTGGGAGAACTTAATTCTGCTGAGAAAGCGGCTGAAAATGCCGTGGCTATGGAGCGACGCAATGACGCTGCGTGGAGTCTTCTCATTGACCTGAGGAAGCGCCTGAACCTCCCAAGATCCCGGATCGATGGCAGCTATCGTTCCGCGCTCTCGGCCCTCCGGACTTATTCGGACCTCGAGGCAAAGTTCCTTACCGAATTCGCCGACTACTTGGACGCTACCGGCCGTGAAAACTCAGCCAGAATGGAGCGCAGTCGCATAACTTGGAAAAACAAGGACTCCAGGTCTGATCTGGCTATTCAAAATGCCGCCGAATTACTGAAAGAATCCATAAGGGAAGATTCTAATGCTGCTCAATTATATGTTTTTAAGCGGATTCTTTACCAGGTGGGTGCGCAAGGAGGCATTCAAGTACTTGATCAACTGGTTGTCCCCTTTCTGAATCATTTGGTCGATAAAGGCAGGCGTGGAGATGCGAGAACGGTTGTTTTGGAAGCTGAGAAGGTTCTACAGCCAACTGCAGGTTCCCAGATGGCTCGAGATCTTCAGAAATTGAAAAACCAGGTTGGGGCCTAGCGGATTCAAGCTTGAAAACCCCGAGTGAATTTGAATGCTTGTCGGCTTTATTCGCTTCCGGGAGAGCTTGGGACGAAACGATATAATTAGATATCAATGGATAAAACACTCATAATATTTAAGCCCGATTGCATGAAGAAATTGCTGATGGGAACGGTGCTAAGCCACTTTGAGGCTGCCGGTTTTTCTGTCGCCGGTTGCAAGATGATGCAGCTGGATTCTGCGTTGCTGAGGGAACACTACGCGCATATCGCCGACCAACCGTTTTTTCCGGAAATCGAAAGATTTATGGCATCGGAACCCGTCGTGGTTATGATTCTTGAAGGGGAGGGCATCATTGAAAAGGTGCGGGATCTTCTCGGTCCGACCGATTCAACTCAAGCGCCGGCAGGAACAATACGTGGAGATTACGGTGAAACCGTTATGATCAATGTGGTTCATGCGTCGGATAGTCCCGAATCTGCCCAGGCAGAGATTAAACGATTCTTTTCGGATTCGGACTTTATCAAATAGTCATTATCGAATTTCAAAAGCTTGCTGATTTACCCGCTTTTTTGTTTTTCACCCGCTGGGTATTCCCTAGGCTTTTCTTTGTGAAGTACCGCTGCTCATCCAGAATCCCTGAACTACTGGCAGAATATGTCGAAGCCTTTGCGGTTTACGCTGAGTTGGAGAAAGGCCTCAGTCATAATTCGGTAGCAGGATATTTCGGCGATCTGGAACAGTGTGCTGGATTTCTAAAAACCTTGGGAGTCGAGGATTGGGGATCCGTTAAACCCGACCATATTTCGCTTTGGATAAGTACCTTAAGTGGGGATGACTATGCGGTAGCCAGTCTGGCACGCAAGTTGACCAGCATACGTTTGATGGCGAAGTTTTTGGTCAAGGAATCCATTCGAGAGGATGATTTTAGTGAATTGCTAGCAGGTCCGAAAATGGTGCGTCGGATTCCTCTTACCCTTTCTTCCGACGAGGTGGATCGACTTCTTGCCGCACCCGATTCTTCGACACCCTACGGACTTCGTGACCGTGCCATGCTCGAGTTATTATATTCCAGTGGTTTGCGCGTATCTGAATTGAGCGCCTTGGAGCTACACCAGCTGGATCTTGAGGAGGGCTACTTGCGTGTGTTTGGAAAAGGCTCGAAAGAGCGAATTGTTCCGGTAGGCCGGAAAGCTTTAGAGGCTATTCAGTCTTACTTGGATTCCGGCAGGTCCTTTTTCGTAAAACCGAAAACCGGCAGCGATCTTTTCCTAAGCGAGCGTGGTACCGCCATCAGTCGTAAGATGCTCTGGGTAATCATCAAGCGTTATGCAAAAGCGGCCGGTATTGAGAAGCCCGTAAAACCCCATTTATTGCGCCACTCATTTGCGACTCATTTGTTGAACGGTGGAGCAGATCTACGGGCCATTCAGGAAATGCTAGGCCATGCGGATATTTCCACTACCCAGATTTATACGACGGTAGAAGAAACGCGTCTTCTTGAGCAACACGGTCAGTTTCATCCCAGGAACCAGCTAAAGTAGACTATTGGACCATTTCGAAGGAGACCACTTTGCCTTCCTGAAAGTCTACCACCAGGTTCTTCTCCCGTTCACCGTATCTGGAAATGACCATACTGTGTCCCATATAGGGATTCCGTATCCAGCATCCATAAAATGAGCTATATGAAAAATAGCCCCTGTAGCCGCCATAGCCATGAATCGGGTGAGCTGAGTATTTGTAGTAGGTCCAAACTTCTGAATCGCCAATCTTGGATCTTTTCTTGGCCTTCCGGCTTGGAACACCGGCTGCCATCATTACCATTTCTTCGGAAAAATCCAAATCTACTTCACCTTTCAGAATCGTTTCTTTCTGCCCGCCGCTAAAACTTTTGAACAGATCCGGATTTTCATCCACCCTCGATTGGGGAGTTGAAACACATCCGCTGAAAATCAAAATTCCCGTTAAGCATGCAATGACTGGTATTTTCATAACGATATACTTGTTAGAGGTAATTTACCGGCCGCCTGTTCCCAGGAAAATTTCCTCAGGTTGATCCTTTTTACCATCCTGTAGCCAAGAATAAATTGACACCCCTTTTCTGCGCAATTTAAAAGACTTATTCTCATGGAATCCATATTAACTAGACAGGTGTTGGTTCTCAACCGTTTTTGGCAGGCAGTTAATGTCGTGGGCATGAAGCGGGCCTTCAGTCTTCTGGTTCAAGGTCATGCGGATGTTATTCATCAAGAAGAAGATGATTTTCAGTTATACGATTTCAATCAATGGGTGGATGCATCGGATTTGGAAGATCAACCTGAGCTGGAGTGCCTGCACACGGTACGTTATATCATTCGCCTGCCCAAAGTGATCATTCTCAAATTTTTTGATCGCCTGCCTATCAAGGAGGTAAAGTTCCATCGTAAGAATATTTTTGATCGCGATCATTTTCACTGCCAATACTGCGGTAAATTGTTCAAGGAATCAAAGTTGAACCTGGATCACGTAATACCCCGCCACCATGGAGGACGAACTTCCTGGGAGAATGTGGTTACCTCTTGCATTCGTTGTAATTCTCGCAAGGCAAACCGGTTACCTCATGAGGCCGGTATGCACCTTATCAGAAAACCGGTCCGTCCCAAGTGGCGGCCTTTTGTGGCAGTGGCACAAAACAAAGAGCACCACCGTTCCTGGGATTATTTTTTAAAACCCCTGCAAAGTCGTTAGCTAAGGTTTCCCTCGAATAGAGGAATCCACAGTTTCATCGTAGTTCCTTCCGGCCCTGTATCTTTTACTTCGATGTCACCACGGTGACTCTTGAGGATTCGTTTTACGATAGATAATCCCAAACCCGTTCCTCCTGGTCGACCGGTTAGGAATGAGTCAAAGATTTTATCTTTGTATGCCGGAGATATTCCATGGCCTGTATCCTGGATATCGATACATCCATAATTCTGACCTTTGATGTTTTCCTTTCTGCAACGGAAATTGATGGCGC
>JAPUIL010000205.1 GCA_027297085.1 Verrucomicrobiota bacterium
TCCCAGGTTGAGCAGACCCTGCTCGCAGCTGAGAAGGACTTGGATTTGGCGTGCGGAAAGCTGCAGTTTTTTAACCATCCCACTAACGATGTCTGGGTGCGGGACTATGGCCCCATCTATTTGCGGCATAGTGATTCAGGAAAAGTCGCCCTCACGGAATGGGAGTACACTGCCTGGGGCGGAAAGTATCCATTCGAGTTGGATAAACAGATACCAGCGCGCATACGCGAAGCAACAGGGGTGCCTGGATTCCAGCAGTCGTTAGTTTTGGAAGGTGGAGCCATTGAGCCCAACGGAGTAGGGGACTTGTTAGTGACGAACGATTGCTTATCGAATCCAAACCGTAATCGAGGTGTTTCGAAAGAGGAAATCGAAACTGCGTTAACAGATACTCTCGGAGTTAGTAAAGTTCACTGGTTGGACGGGTGTATTGAGGGAGATGATACGAATGGACACATCGACAACTTGGTGCGCTTTTTCAAGCCGGACGGTATCCTCCTCGCCGAGCAGCCAAATAAAGATGATGCCAACTACGATTCACTTGCCCGGTTAGGTAAGCAATGCCGGGAAATAAGATTGAACGATGGGAGATCGTTGGAAGTTGTGAACCTGCCTTTGCCCGAGGCAGTATATGGCATCGATAGACGGCTGCCCATGAGTTACTTAAATTTCTTTATTGGGAATGAGGTGGTTTATGCGCCGGCTTATGGTCAGCCCGGCCCGGATTCCCGAGCCTTGGAAATCTTGGAAAGTGTTTTTCCGGGCAGAGCGATTGTTCCTATTGATTGTCGCGATTTGATCCGGGAGGGTGGAGCTTTGCATTGCCTGACTCAACAAGTGCCTCAGACTTCTTAATAGATGGCGTCTTCCAAAAAGTCTTCTTCAGGCAAATTCAAACGATTGCAGTTAAGCAACGGGTTGGAGATCGGAGTCATTGTTTTGTTGGTGTTGCTCTTTCTCAACTTGCTGTCCTGGCCGGTTGCTATTGCCGATGAAAGCCTGGATGGAAGTTGGCAGGCTATCTTGACTTATTCACTGGAGCACGGATTGCGATTTGGGGAAGAGGTAGTGTTTACTTATGGGCCCTTGGGTAGTCTATCCTCCTTTTCTTACTCTGGGTACAACCACGCCGGCAAATATGGATTCGAGTTGCTCATGCGCATAAGCATGGTGGTATTTATTTTTCGTTTTCTGCCGAATGTGAGACCGTATTCGAAAATTGGATTTATCCTTTTATATCTTTTCATTCTGCAATTCCTTCCCAACTCGTATGAGACCTTTTTCTTTTTCGGATTATTAAGTTGGGTTGCGGCGCTGGTGCTTGAACGAAGGAAAAAGAAACGAGCTCCATGGGCTTTGATAGCATTGGGGGTTGTGTTCATTGTTTTCTGCTCTTTGGTAAAATTTACCCTGCTGCTAGCAGGTGTTTATTGCCTCGGGTTGGTCTCTATATTCCTTTGTTTGCATAGTCGAATCTTCGAGGCAGTGGTGTTGGTGACTGGCTATTTGATTGGGTTCTTGTTGTTATGGCTTTCGCTTGGACAACAAGTGAGCGACATCCCGGGATTTCTGTACGGCTCTTCCCAGGTGGCAAATGGGTATGCCATGAGTATGCAAATCGCGACCGAACCGGAGGCTTTCAAATACTTTCTCTTGTTTCTTATTAGCGGCATTACTCTTGTTGGAATTGTATTGAGAGATCAATTACGGGGAGGATTTAAAAGAATTCATTTGAAACAGCCGTGGCTCATTTTGTTGGCAGTATATTCTGGCTTGTTTTTCATGGTTTGGAAACAGGGCGTTGTTCGCTCGGATGGTCATATTTGGCAATTTTTCTGCTATGTGCCATTGGCGGGTTGGTTTCTCTATCCTGTGGTAAAGAAACGCATTTCGTGGTTGTTGTTCGACGGAATCATTATTGTGCAAACGGTACTCATGGTTGCAGCGATGGTAAGCTATTACCCGGGATTCCTGGGAGACATTCCTCAGCGTTTTTGGACAAATACCCGTGAGGGGGTTGGAGGACTTCTTAAACCAAGTGATTTGCTAAACGGCTTTAGAGAGCAGCTCGAAGCAAAGAAAACAGCTTTACTGAAACAGCATTCACTGTTGAATCATGTGGGTGATCGGTCTGTCGATGTGGTTGGTAATCGTCAGGGTCTGGTGATTATTCCCGGTTTTCAATACCAACCAAGGCCTGTATTTCAAAATTATGTCGCGAATAATGCCTACCTGCAGGATTTGAATTTTGCTTATTGGGATTCGGTCGATACTCCTGAGGTGGTTATTCAAAGTTTGGAAGCGATCGATGGAGTATCTCCCACCCACGCAGACAGCCAAACTCTCTTGCATCTTCTGTCCCATTATCAATTGGAGGAGACTTCCGGGGACTTGGTCTTGCTCAATAAGAGAACCATCCCATCATTGCTGCATCGCGATGAAGAGAAGGAATACCCTCTTCAGTTCGAGGAGTCTATAATTCTGGAACCTTCCAGTCGGAGGTTCCTTATAGGCCGGGTGGATATGCCGTTGAATATCCTGGGTCGATTGCGTGCGTTTTTATACAAGCCGCCTATTTTATCGCTGAGTATTGAGTTGGAGGATGGAAGTGTGCGGGATTTCCGGTTCAATCCTGTTACGGCTAAGCGGGACTTCATTTTGAGCCCGGTAGTCGATACCGCGCTCGATCTTTGGCGGTTTAGACAGGGCCTGGCCGGACCTCGCGTGGAAAAACTCACTATACGAACCGACCCGGGAGAAGGCCTGTATTTCAGTGGCAAGTCTTCATTGACTGTCATCCCAGTTGAATGGAGAGATCCTGAGTAAACGAAACCAGGAAACTTCCCGAAAAATGGCTATTCGCAGGCTGTTTTTACAGGCCTTATTATTCTCAATAATATCCTTGAATTCAAGGTGTTGGGTGGCATTCTGATGACCTTTTCGTCCCAGACCGTCAAATGATGTGCGCTGGGTTAACCCATAAATCATTAATCATCAACCAATTAGGGTGTTCCTGATTTCAGGAAATGACCCAAGGATCGCTTAACATGAGCTCCGTAATGGAAGAACTTCTCGGAGAAAAGAGCTTCGAGAATCTAAAAGAAGGTTCCATCATTGAAGGAACCATCATCGAAATCCGCCAAAATGAGGTCGTTGTAGACATTGGCGCTAAATCAGAAGGCAGCATTGCCGGACACGAATTTGTAGATCTTGGAGATCTGGAAATCGGCCAGAGCGTCGAAGTCTTTCTCGAAAAGATCGAGGACCAAGAAGGTAATCCGGTCATTTCTTTTGACAAAGCTGAGCAAAAGAAAAACTGGGAGGAAATCCTAACTCGATGCCAGGAAGGCACTGTGGTTTCCGGCCGCGTGAAAGCGAAGGTCAAAGGCGGCCTGATCGTGGCAATGGGCGTAGACGCTTTTCTACCCGCTTCCCAGATCGATGTGCAACCGCCCAAGAATCTGGATCAATATGTGGGTCAGACCTATGACTTTAAGGTTATTAAAATCAACCTCGACCGGAAGAACATCGTTGTTTCCCGTCGCGAGCTGATCGAAGAACAACGCCACATCAAGCGGCAACAACTCCTGTCTGAAGTTCAGCCCGGTGACGTTCGTCGCGGCACGGTTAAAAACATCACCGATTACGGTGCGTTTATCGACTTGGGTGGACTGGACGGTCTCCTGCACATTACCGATATGAGCTGGGGTCGTATTTCTCACCCGAGTGAGATGCTGAAGATCAGCGAGGAAATCGATGTAATGATCATCGAAGTGGATCGCGACAAAGAACGTGTTTCACTCGGATTGAAACAAACTACTTCCAACCCATGGGATGACATCGAGAAACGCTACCCTGTGGGTGGTAAGATCGAGGGTAAGGTTGTTAACCTGGTTCCTTACGGTGCGTTCATCGAACTGGAAGAAGGCGTTGAAGGCCTGGTTCACGTTACTGAGCTTTCCTGGACCAAACGTATTTCCAAGCCCAGCGAGATGCTCCGCGTAGGAGACTCTATCAGTGCCGTGGTATTGGGTATCCAGAAGGATGAGCAAAAAATCTCCCTGGGTATTCGTCAACTGGATACCAATCCGTGGGATATGGTTCGCCACAATTACCCAGTGGGTGCCCGTGTTCGCGGAAAGGTCCGCAATATCACCACTTACGGTGCGTTCATCGAACTCGAAGAGGGTATCGACGGAATGGTTCACGTCTCCGACATGTCTTGGACCCGCAAGATTAATCACCCATCCGAGATGATTAAGAAGGGTGAGGAAATCGATGCCATGGTGCTCGATGTGGATCCAGATCAACAACGAATCTCCCTTGGCCTCAAGCAACTGGCCACCGATCCTTGGGAAAACATCCAAACATTATACCGCATCGGCGATGTGGTGCAAGGCGGTGTTACCAAGATCACTTCTTACGGTGCGTTTGTTGAGCTGCAGGACGGTATCGACGGACTGGTTCATATTAGCCAGATCAGCGAAGACCGTGTTGAAAAGATCAAAGACATTATTTCTGTAGATCAGGAAGTTTCTGCCCGCGTTATCAAAATTGACCGCGATGAGCGCCGCATCGGCCTCAGTATTAAAGCGGCCAACTACAACGCGGAAGAACTGGCCGCCGAGGCCGCTGCTTACGACACTCTCAAAGAAGGGGGCGACCTCATGTCTTTGGGCGACATTCTCGATGAAGCGACCAAGGAAGACTAAGCGAACGTTTTTCTTTCGCGAAAAAGCACCTCAATTCGGGGTGTTTTTTTGTGTTTAAAATGAAGGAGCGCTTCAAATCGGGTATTATTCCTCATGCTCTTTTTGTTTCTTGTCGAAGAAGTCCTTGAGGATTTTCATGCGGCGGCGTTGCCGGTTTTCTTCTTTGATTTCCTCAGCCGTGCGCTGAGTATCTTTGTCGGTCATGAGGTTCCGCATCTTTTTGATCGCAATATTCTGTAGCTGCCGGACACGTTCGCGTGTAATTCCGAATATGCTGCCAACCTCCTCCAGGGTTTTTGGGGTGTCGCCATCGAGGCCGAACCTCAGGCGGATAATTTTTTCCTCCCGTTCCTCCAACTGTCCCATCGTTTCGGACAGATCGTTGGACATAGATTTCTCGCGAAGATTTTCAAATGGGCTCAGCGCTTTTTCATCGCCGATAATTTCGCCGAAGGACGTGGAGCCATCTTCTCCGATAGGAGCATCCAAGGAAGCGGGTCGCACACTGACACTTTTTAGGTGGGCTACCTTGTTCACAGGAATCCCCAGTACGATACTCACCTCTTCATCGGTCGGTTCGCGTTCGAGTTCATCGGTCAGCTGCCTGGTGATTCGGCGCATTTTGGCGATTTTATCCACCAGATGAACAGGCAAACGTATAGATTTGCTCTGGTTCGCCAAGGCACGTTTCATGGCTTGTTTTATCCACCAGGCTGCATAGGTGCTGAGCTTGCCTCCCTTATCGGGGTCGAAGCGCTCGACTGCTTTAATAAGCCCGATGTTTCCTTCGCTAACTAAATCTGTCAGGGGCAATCCATAGTCGGAATAGTCGTGGGCAATTTTTACGACCAGTCTCAGGTTCGCCCGGATCATCATGTCCCTGGCTTGCTTGTCGCCTTTGGCTATTCGTCTTGCCAGTTGCACTTCCTGTTCAGGAGTGAGTAAATCTATTTGCCCGATTTCCCGCAGGTAGAGATTGATACCACTTCTTTCGGACGGAGTGAGATCATCCGCGCGATCTCGATTCCCGGTTGGCGCCCGGCGAGTATGCTTGACCGACTTTATGTCCGGAGCGGGACTTTCCTCGAAAGAGGCTTCTGGGTTACTGGTATGGTCAGCCATGTTGGGATCTCGGGTATCAGTGGGGCGGGGGATGATAATTGAATATTCTCAACTACGCCCAAAATGGATCTGTTTTTTTCAGATCTTTTTTAGAGCTAGAATTACCCAAAACCACCCTTCGCCGTTTTATTCAGCATACACGAAAATGATGGTTCCAAATCAAGTCTATTTCATTTTCAGGAGTGCGTGTTGGCGTTGGACTTTTTGCCGGATAATAATAGACACCAGTCCAGGTCGTCACAGCCTGTGCTACTCGACCGTGACAGATTTAGCCAGGTTGCGCGGCTTATCTACATCGCAGCCGCGCTCGACGGCTATATAATAGCTGAGCAATTGTACTGGAATAGATGCAAGGATTGGAGTAGCGGCCTGGTGGCATTCGGGGATGATCACTTCGTCATCCGCCAGACCCTCGGGGAGTGGACAATTGGCAGATCTCACCACGATAATTTGACCCTTTCGAGCCTTCACTTCCTGCATGTTGGATACTACCTTGGCCAGGGTATCCGGCTCGGTGGCGAAAAATACGGATGGGCACTCTTCACTGACCAGCGCGATGGGGCCGTGCTTCATTTCTGCTGCCGGGTAGCCTTCGGCATGAATGTAGGAAATTTCCTTCAGCTTTAAGGCTCCTTCCAGCGCGATGGGAAACATGCTCAAACGGCCGAGAAACAGAAAGTCCTGTTTTTTAGTGTATTTTTTTGCGATGGATTTGATCTGTGCACAATGCTGTGTTATTTCCCTAACCAAGTCTGGAATTTTCTTCAATCCTGTAACCAGCTCACTCCCATCATTGAAGCTCATATCGCGAAGTCTTCCCAGGAAGAGGGCAAGCATGGCCCCTATCATGAGCTGTGAGGTGAAGGCTTTGGTCGAGGCAACTCCAATCTCGGGACCGGCGTGTTGGTAAATACCTCCATCTGATTCACGTGCGATGGTGGATCCGACAGTGTTGGTAATGGCCAGAGTGGTGTAACCCTTCCGCTTGGATTCTTGAAGTGCGGCCAGTGTATCGATGGTTTCTCCGGATTGGCTAACCACCATCACCAACGTATTTTTATCAAGCGGTGCGTTGCGGTAGCGGAACTCCGAAGCGTATTCGACTTCCACCGGAATCCTAGCGTACTTCTCGATGAGAAATTCAATAGTCAGGCAAGCGTGCCAGGCGGTACCACAGGCGCATAAAAGAATGCGGTCAACCTGCCGAAGGTCCTGAGGCGTTAAATTGAGGCCTCCGAATTTTGCGGTACTTTGATCCAGTGAGAAACGGCCTCGCATGGCATTTTCCAACGCTTCTGGTTGTTCGAAGATTTCCTTGAGCATGAAGTGGTCAAAATCTCCCAGTTCACCTTCGGAGATATCCCAATCAACCGTGTTAATGATTGGCTTGATATCTTCCGAATCGAGGGTGGAAATTGTAAAATCAGTTCCGACGATTTGCACAACCTCACCATCATTTAAATACACAACCTCAGGTGTGCGGCTGACGAGAGCAGCTACATCACTGGCCAATAGTATTTCTTCGCGACCGACACCAAGAATTAACGGAGATCCGTGACGAGCGCCCACCATTTCATTGGGGCAATCTGCACACAAGACCGCCAGGCCATAGGTGCCTTCCACGTGGAGTATGGCCTTACGCACGCTTTGAGCAAAGCGGCTGCCTTCCTTCGGTTCTTTTTCTTTTGCGTAGTGGTAGGCAATCAGGTTGCAGAGTACTTCGGTGTCCGTTTCGGATGAAAAAGTATAGCCCTTGGAAATCAGAAATTTCTGAATGGTGTTGTAGTTTTCAATGACTCCGTTGTGCACCAAAGTGATTTTCCCATCGGAGCTCAGCTGCGGGTGAGCGTTCTGCTCGGTGACAACGCCGTGGGTAGCCCATCGCGTATGGCAAATGCCAAGCGAGGATTGGCTGGGAGCTTTTTTGACCGCTGCTACCAGCTCCTTGACCCGCCCCACGCGTCGAGTGACGATCAGGTTTCCGTCTTCAAATACGGCCAAACCGGAAGAGTCGTAGCCTCTGTATTCGAGACGTTTCAACCCTTCGAGGAGGATGCCAGCTGCGTTTTGTTTCCCTAAATATCCAACAATTCCACACATTTTTTGATTGTCTTTTATTAGCTTTTGAGGAAGATAGTAATGCAGAAGGAGCATCTATTAACAAACCAATTTATGACCCCTAAAGTACTAGCAGTTATCATGGGTGGAGGGCGTGGCACACGGCTCTATCCACTCACTAAAGAACGGTGCAAACCAGCCGTACCACTCGCTGGCAAATACCGCCTGGTTGATATCCCCATAAGCAACTGTCTAAACTCAGGGTTAAACCGGATTTATTTATTGACCCAATTCAACACCGCCTCCCTGCACCGGCACATCCAGGATTCGTATAAATTCGACCCATTTGGTGGAGGCTTTGTAGATATTCTCGCGGCTGAGCAAACGGAAAAAGGGGAACACTGGTATCAAGGAACTGCCGATGCGGTTCGGCAAAACATTCGTCATTTCAACGACTTCGATTTTGACTATTTGCTCATTCTTTCGGGTGACCAACTTTACCGAATGGATTTCAACGCTCTGATTGAACAGCACATTTCTACAGGATCTGAAGTAACCATAGCAGCGAAAGCGCTGCCAACGGATGAAGTTGAAGGGCTGGGATTAATGCGGGTCAACGACGACCTGTCTATTACCGAGTTTGTAGAGAAACCGACCGATCCGAAGGTGATTCAAGACCTCGCAATCAGTGCGGCGTTGGAAGCCAAGGTTCAGAATTCTAACGGAAGCAAGTATTGTCTCGCATCCATGGGGATCTACCTTTTCAACTGGGATTTGTTGGTTAGATCGTTAGACAATGATATGAAAGACTTCGGCAAGGAAATCATTCCCGGCCTTTTAGGAAAATCGAAGTTGAGTAGTTTTATCTTTGACGGTTATTGGGAAGACATTGGAACTGTGGGCTCCTTTTTCGAGGCCAACCTGTCTTTGGCGAGTGACCTGCCTCCTTTCAATTTCTTTGATGCGGATTATCCCGTTTATACGCACGCTCGTTATCTTCCTGCTTCCAAAATCAATAAATGCACTATTGATCACGCGATTGTGGCGGATGGATGCATTATCCACGATGCGGAATTGAAAGATTGCTCCATTGGAGTGCGATCAAT
>JAPUIL010000206.1 GCA_027297085.1 Verrucomicrobiota bacterium
GATTCAGAAAAAATAACGAAGACTCCTTTCTGGCGATTAACCTCAGTGGCAAGGAAGTTCAACTATTGGGCAAGGAAGGATCTGCTGCTCCAGCAGAGGGCGATTATATTTTTGCAGTGAGTGATGGCATGGGAGGAGCAAACGGCGGCGAATTTGCCAGCCGAATTGCAGTGGATTTCATAACCCGCAAATTACCGGAAAGCTTCCGGCTAGGTGCCACGGGTCTCTCTCAAGGCTACCATGATTTTCTCACTGAGCTCTTTGAAGAGGTGAATAAGGAAATGGCCAGCATGAGTTTTCACTATGAGGAATGTCGAGATATGGGGGCAACCCTCAGCCTTTGCTGGTTCACACGCGAATGGATGTATTTCGCCCATATAGGAGACAGCCGCATCTACCACCTCCCCAGAGACGGTGGTCTTATACAACTCTCTCACGATCACACTCATCCCGGGGAGCTGTATCGAAAAGGGAAACTCAATGAGCGCCAAGTGCGCACCCATCCGGAAAAGCATATTTTGTGGAGATCGTTGGGAGGAAAAACCAGAGATGTCCAACCTCAACTGGGTTCAGTGGAATTGGAGAGTGGTGATAGGTTTCTAATCAATTCCGATGGAATCAACGATGGCGTTTGGGACCATCGTCTCGAGGAGCTTGTCCGTGATCCACCGGCACGATTTGCCAAACTCTCCCCTGCTCAACGGCTGGTCAAGGATTCGATGGAAGAATCGGGACGTGACAATCTCACCGCGATTGTTGTATCGATAAATTAATCCCAAACATTTCAAACGCCTTCGGAAGTGCAGGCAGTAAATAGTTAAAAGACAGTGTGTTATGGGAATTAGTATAGATTTTGGAAACCTCAGAAAAAGTTACGTTACAAAAATGCACTTGTTATTTTCGCTTCGCTGTCGCCAAGGGCTCGGTACGAAGGCTAAAACCGACATGCACGAAGAGCGGTGTTCCAGCCCGCAACGCGCTTGGTCACGTAGTTTGTCGGTGTCGTTGACTCGAAACTACGCTCCCGCGCTTGCTTGCAGACTGCGCCTTCCGCCGTCGCCCAAGGGCTATGGCGAGACACGTGCTCTTCATCACATTGGTTGATGTCGCTTCGCTCGGTACGAGTTTTTGAAACACTTGGGCAATGACAGAAATTTTCATCAACTAACCAAACACCAAAAAATCGAAATCAATGAGAACCGGAAACCCCACCCTCAATTCTAATACCTTTCGCGTAGAATATGCCGACTCCAATGCCATGACCATTGGTGGCACTGTAAATAAAACAGCTATTCTTCTCCTTCTGGTCGCCATGACCGCTATATGGTCGTGGAAGAAGGTGATGGTGCTGGGAGACATGTCAGCCATGATGCCCTGGGTAATTGGTAGCGCGATCCTCGGTTTTATTATCGCCCTGATTACTATATTCAAAAAGACAGCCGCCCCGATCACCGCACCAATCTACGCTCTGGTTGAAGGTGTTTTTCTGGGAGCCATTTCGGCCATCATGGAATTGGCATACCCCGGCATAGTGTTTCAAGCGATCACCCTCACCTTCGGAACACTTTTTGCTCTTTTGGCTGCATATAAATCCGGCCTTATCAAAGCCACCGAAAATTTTAAACTTGGCATTGTCGCTGCCACAGGTGGCATCATGCTCATTTACCTGGCTAGTTTTATTTTAGGATTCTTTGGCGTCCACATGCCTTACATCCACGGGAGTGGCCCTATCGGAATCGGTTTCAGTCTAATCGTAGTCGTCATCGTCGCCCTCAACCTCGTTCTCGACTTCGACTTCATCGAAGAAGGCGCCGAACGCGGAGCCCCCCGCTACATGGAATGGTACGGAGCATTCGGCCTGCTCGTCACCCTCATCTGGCTCTATCTCGAAATTCTCAGACTCCTGTCCAAATTGAGGAGCCGCTAAACCCAAGTTTTGGATACGTTACCGACTTGGCAAACGAGATTTTAGTTCTCAAATTGCATGCATGTTTAAGTACCCCTTTCTCCTACTTGCTTTTATCCTTTCAACTTCGCTGCTACTAACAGCTGCGGATCAGGATTGGCCGGTTTATTTGGGGGATAAGTCATCGAGCCAATATTCAACGTTGGACCAGATTACGGTGGAAAATGTGGACCGGCTGGAGGTGGCCTGGGTCTATAATTCAGGTGGCACAAGTCCGGATAATCGTTCTCAGATTCAATGTAATCCGCTGATTATTGACGGTGTGTTGTACGGCAGTTCGCCGGATTTGGTACTATTTGCTTTGAATGCGGCCACCGGGAAAGAACTCTGGCGGTTTCATCCATTTGGAGAAAATGGTGAAGGCCACCGATTAGGTGTCAACCGCGGTCTGGTTTACTGGAAAAATGGAAACGACGAGCGTTTACTCATGGGTGCCGGTAATCACCTTTTTGCCATCGATCTGAAGACGGGCAGACCAATCTCTACTTTCGGAGACAAGGGCCGAGTCGATTTGTTGAAAGGGCTGGGACGCAACGTCGATGATCTCTACTATTTGGCCAATACACCCGGAGTCGTCTACCAGGACCTCATTATTATGGGAGGTCGGTTAAACGAGGGTTTGCCAGCGCCACCGGGCCACATTCGGGCTTACAATGTTATCACTGGCGAACAGGTATGGCGCTTTAATACCATCCCCCATCCCGGCGAGTATGGCCATGAGACTTGGCCGGAAGATGGATATTTAAAAAGCGGCGGAGCCAATGTCTGGACTGGCATGACAGTAGATGAAAAACGGGGATTGGTTTACTGCCCCACTGGATCAGCATCCGCGGATTTCTATGGGGGAGACCGGCTGGGACAAAACCTGTTTGCCAACACCCTGCTCTGCCTGGATGCGAAGACTGGTAAACGAGTCTGGCATTATCAATTTGTGCACCATTATATGTGGGACCGCGACTTGCCCACCCCTCCCAACCTGTTTACCCTGAAACGAAATGGCCTGGAAATTCCGGCTGTTTCCCAATGCACCAAATCTGGCCATGTTTTCGTTTTCAATCGAGTTACTGGAGAACCATTGTTTCCCATTGAAGAGCGACCCTACCCGTCGTCCGATTTAGTCGGTGAACAGGCTTGGCCCACGCAACCGTTACCAACCAAGCCCGCGCCCTTTGCACGTCAGGTTCTCTCCTACAATTTGCTCAACAACCTCTTTCCAGAAACCTTGCCAGAGTTACAGGATCAATTTGTGAGACTACGGCCGCACATGCCTTTCACCCCTCCCAGCGTACAAGGCACCATTATATTTCCGGGCTTCGATGGCGCTGCTGAATGGGGTGGCCAGGCAACGGATCCGGATGGAGTCTTATACGTAAACAGCAACGAAATGCCTTGGATCCTGACCATGATTAATGCCAGCCGAGGTTCGACCAATGGCGAACGGGTTTTCCTCCAAATGTGCGCGGCTTGCCATGGGCAAGATCGACTTGGTAGTGAAAATCAAGGCACTCTGATTCCACCGCTCACCGTCGAAAAGTTGAATGAAAAAAATCTGGATGAAGCAGGTGTCAGAGAGAAGATCCAGAAAGGTGCTGGCATTATGCCTTCATTTGGATTTCTAGCCGAGAAGGATATCGATGCTGTCATTCGTTACCTCTTTCATGATGCTGATTCGGAAGCTGCCGATGAGGAATCGAGTGATGTGAATACGGTAACCACTTATGGACATACGGGTTACAATAAATGGAAGGATTCAAACGATTACCCCGCGGTTAAACCTCCCTGGGGAACACTCAATGCCATCGATTTGAACACTGGTGAATATGTCTGGAAAACTACTTTGGGAGAGTTTCCTGAATTAACGGTAAAAGGTATCCCTCCCACGGGTACGGAAAATTACGGAGGTCCGGTTATTACAGCCGGAGGAGTTCTGTTCATTGCGGCCAGTCAGGATGAACATTTCCGCGCCTTCAACATGAAATCAGGAGAGGAGCTTTTTAAACATAAACTTCCTGCTGCCGGTTATGCTACTCCCGCCACCTATTCCGTAAACGGCCGCCAATATGTGGTCATTGCTTGCGGGGGAGGTAAACTCGGCACCAAGAGCGGAGATGCTTACCTGGCGTATGCCCTACCCCAATAAAAACGCGGGAAATACCCCACCGGAATAAACTTGCGTCACTCTTTGGCTAAGCTATGGATAACCGCCTAATTAATTGAAAGAGCTCTGATAGCTCTTTGGCAGAAGCCGGTCTTGAGCGTCATTTATCGATTCTGTTATCCAACAATGACGCACTGTTTAATAAGATGGAAATATATGTAGGAAATCTGTCCTGGTCTGCACAAGATCAAGACATCTCTGATGCCTTTGCCCAATACGGTGAAGTAGTATCTGCTAAGATTATCACTGATCGTGAAACCGGGAGATCTCGTGGTTTCGCATTCGTGACAATGTCAAATGACGAAGAAGCCAGGCAAGCAATCGAAGGATTGAACGACCAGGATTTTATGGGTCGTAATATGAACGTACGGGAAGCAACACCACGCCAAGAACGTCCTCGCCATGGCGGCGGAGGTGGAGGCGGCGGAGGTGGAGGTGGCGGAAGAGGAGGCTACAACCGAGGAGGAGATCGAGGAAGAGACCGCCGGTACTAATTCCGAAATTTACCCAAACATTTCAAGAGGCTCTCCAATGGGAGAGTCTCTTTTTTTAATCGAATGCCGCCGCGAGGGCTTGGCGCATGACTTCGACTGGCGGTTCTTTGCCGGTCCAAAGAGTAAATCCAATGGCTCCCTGATAAACGAGCATGCCCAGGCCATCGAGTGTTCGAGCTCCCCGCAACCGGGCTTCATCTAAAAATGCGGTTTGAGGAGGATTGGGTATGACATCGCAAACAACCATGCTATCCGAAAAGGAATCGTAATCGATATCCGGCTTCTCGGAAACATCTGGGAAAAGACCAATGGAGGTGGCATTCACAACCACATCGGTATCGGCGGGAATAGAATAGGGGTGGTTCCAGTGAACAAACTCGGCATGCGCGGGAGTGTTTTCTCGAATCAACTGAGCCAGAGGTTCTCCTCGCTCCGGCGTACGATTTACAATGGTTAGCGATTCAGCGCCAGCTAATGCGAGCTCAACGGTCATGGCCCGGGCTGCTCCTCCAGCTCCAAAAAATACGAACCGTTTACCGCCCGGATCCATTCCCGCACCTTCCCGCAAATTTCTTAAAAATCCTTTTCCGTCCGTGTTCTCTCCGATGAGCCGGTTACCGTCCTTGCGAACGGTGTTAACAGCTCCTATCAGTTTTGCATCGGATTCAACATCATCGAGCAAAGGAATGACCGACACTTTGTGAGGTATCGTCAAATTTATCCCTTGAAATTGCATGGCCCGCATTCCAGTTACGGCAGCTGCCAAGTCTTCAGGCAAAACCTCGATGGTTAAATAGCGCCAGTTCAGGTTTGCTGCATGAAAGGCCGCTTCGAGCATTACGATGGTAGGATTTTCGGCAACTGGATGACCGAAAACACCGACCAGATCCGCTTTATAATTGGGCTCTTGAGACATACAAACTATGCTGCCAAAGCCAACTCCAAGTTGCAACTGCAACCTGTCCAATCATTACGAAACATTAATCAGTTCTTCTTCTTGAATACGGGTAATGTATTCACTCACGTTGCAAGTCAACATGCGGGTGCCGTCCTTTCGAACCTCAAGGACCTTATTGACCAATGGGTCCAGAAAATCACGATCGTGACTCACTAGAATCACGGTGCCTTCAAAGAGTTTTACTGCATCCTGCAAAACTTCTTTACTGCGAATGTCCAAGTGATTGGTCGGCTCATCGAGAATGATAGTATTGGCCTTTTGCATGAGCATCTTGGCCAGAGCTAATCGGTTACGTTCTCCTCCTGAAAGGACCGATGTCTTTTTTAAAGCATCATCCCCAGAAAACAACAGAGCGCCCAAAACAGCCCGCGGCTTGGTCTCAGTATTCCTAGCATCGAAAGCGGCTTTCTCAACTTCTTCCAGTGCCGTAAATTCCGGAATCAGCTCACTCGTTTGCTGCTGGGCGAAGTAGGCAATAACGGTATTGATACCTATCGTTCGTTCACCTGCCTGGTATGGTTCCACCCCGGCAAGGATTCTGGCCAAGGTTGATTTTCCCGCGCCGTTGACGCCCACGATGGCAACTCGGTCACCTTTCTCTATCTGGAAATCGAGTT
>JAPUIL010000207.1 GCA_027297085.1 Verrucomicrobiota bacterium
ATCCGTAGGCAATTCTAAACGGGTAAAGTCGTACTTGGTGGTCGCCGTGTAAGTGCCCGATACAACTCCAAAGGCTTCCTGCTCGCGTAACTCCGGATCGGAATCCCCTACAGTCACTGGCAGAATCCCCCGAATAACATCGGGCTGCGGAGTTATGCCAATCAAAGGAATCGTGGTCCTCGTGGCTTTTTTTTGCCCGAAACGGTACGTCATATATCTCTGCATCTGCGGTTCTTCCCGAGCGTAGAACTTCTTCGTCTCACTTGGAAAGGCTGCCGCATTCATGGCAGTTCGAACCGCGTACTCCGCCGTCTCCAAAAACTTGGCCATCTGAACATACGAAACATCCAGCCGGTTACCCACTTTATTAAAGAGGTGAGCGGTTCCATCTTCGGGTAAGCGATTAGCTACTTGCAACCAGGGCGCCTTGAGAATGTGCCGCAAGGTATTCTCATATTCGAATCGATTCAGCCGCCGCACAGTTGCACGTCCGAAGGTCAAAGCACGCTCCCTATCAGCTTTTGACATGGGATTGGCAATCGCTTTCAGAAAACGTTTTAAGTCCGTCGGATCAGGACGCTTTTTCTTCTTGGGTGGCATCTCGCCATGATCGGCCCGGTCATGTATTTTCACCCAAGTTTTAAACACATCCGAATCTTGCAGATCGAAAGCAAGATTCTCCATATCCAGATCCCCTTTCTCTTCCACCGAATCATGACAACTCAGACAATGATTATCCAGAAAAGCAAATGCGGCCTTAGGTAGCTTTTCGGCATGAACCATACCGTCGAATAAAATACTAAAAAGAATACACCAAAAAAACCTATTAAAATAATCTCTAGAGGCAAAACCAGGGGGATGGCTGGATTGACGATTCGCAGGCATAGGAGTAATTTAGCAGCCTAACAGGATAGCACAGCTGTCAATCAGCCGTAAAGCGCCATCGAGATATTTTCATTCCAAAAAATCCTTCAAGATGAAATCGCACAGCTCAGTACCGCACTGCGATTGATCGATGGTTACAATTGAAACCCTGCGGCAGAGACCGCAGGGAATGTCTAGCGGATTCATGAAGAATTTGTAACCGCTTCCGCAGCTTTCTTTTTCAACCGTGTGAGATGCGCACGCATAGTTTTTAGTATGGCCTTATGTTTCGATGATTTGGCCAGGTTGTGGTGTTCTTCGATATCATTATCCAAATCGTAGAGTTCCTCTCCGTCAGGCCATAGAGCATAACGCCAACGATCCGTGCGAATGGCCTTACCCAGTTTGTTCCCTCGAGTCACCACGGTGTACACCACCTCTTTACCGGGAGAGTTTGAATCTTTCAACATGGAGACCAGACTTCTGCCCTGTAAATCCTTGGGCGTTGTTACTTCACACAATTCCGCCAGACTCGGAAATAGATCGACCAGTTCGGCGAGGCCCTGGCTGGTAGACCCCGGGGTGGTTTGGCCCGGCACTCGAATCACCATTGGCACCCGATTACATATCTCAAAAAGCGTCACTTTCCCCCACATGAAATGTTCCCCCAGTTGATAACCATGATCAGATGTGAGAACAATTATAGTATCTTCCCAAAGCCCGTTCTTCTTCAGGCTATCAAAAATCTTTCCAATCTGAGCATCGACGAAGGAAATACACGCGTGATAAGCCTGCATGTACTCGCGGCGCAAACGATGGTTTTCCACGCCCAATTCAAATCCGAACCCCTCGTAACGTTTTGATATGGCTGTTTTCGGTATCTGGTCCCATACATCTGCTGGGGGTTGAATATATTTCAAATCTTTCTGGGGATACAGGTCAAAATAAGCGTCAGGAGCCAGAAACGGGACATGCGGTTTGTGGATTCCCACACCTATGAAAAAAGGTTGTTCACCAAAACTCTTATTATCCAGCCAGGAAATGACCTGGGCTGCATTCTTGCCGTCCCTGTGTTGAGAATCCTCCAATCCCGACCGTCCATAGCCCGGTGCCTGCCCCCGAGTCTGGGTTGAATAGTCTAACTGGAATTCTTTCCACAGTTGTCGGTTCTTCCGATCTGTGGCCAGCCCGTGCTTGGCTTCAAACGCCTTTCGCGCCTTCGCCTCAAGCGGCATCTCATCATTACTAAAAAAGGTTTTCTCATTCCAGGCAATTTCCCCGGGATCAATTGTGGGATTATGAAATATTTTCCCGGTCGCGGCGGTCCAATAACCCTGCTCCTTAAATGCCTGTGGCATGGTAACCGTACCCGGTCTTTCATTACGCATATCTGCTGTGTTGTTTAACACCCCGGTTGATTCAGGATACAATCCGCTCAGAAAAGATGACCTCGATGGTCCACAGACGGGATACTGGCAGTAGGCCCGTTTAAAGGTCATGCCACTCTCCGCCAAAGTCTCAAACGCAGGGGTACGAATATATGGATAATCGGAGGTTGAAACATGCGTATTCAAATCATCACAGACAATGAACAGCACATTGGGTCGGGATTCAGCAGCCATGCCGGTCAAAACTGACAGGCAAAAAATGATTAGTTTCGGAAGAACAGTTCTTCTAGAATTCTTGATTTGAAGATGTGGTTCCATGAGTTTTGTAATTACGATTTAACCGTCTGTTCTAGTCCGAGTTTATCCAGTATTGCTTTGGGAGGTCCGTCGAAAGTTGCCATAGCTGTGTTTCCCACGTAACCGATCGCTTTCCAGCCTTCGGGTGTGCTGTAATAGGCTCCCATAGAAAGCGACGTGAAGGTGTGAAAGAAAGAAGCCGCTTCCCGAAGCTTGGGATCCGCTAGATCCGGTTTACAGAGATCGTCGCAAATAGCTTGCTGCTGCTTGCTATTCAGATCCGCAAAATTCTTATTGAATCGCCGGTCAGATTCTTCGTCGATCCACTTAAGTCCCGGCAAAACAATACCTTGATCTATCTGTTGCTTGGGATAAGGCGCACTCACCCATTCATCAATAAAATCAGGCACGCGCAACAGACTCGCTGCGGGTCCCAGATCATCGGCCGGCAGGATAACATCCACAAGGGCAGTCACAGTTTTTCGCTGTTGTGATGAAAGAGTCAGAGACCAAAAGTCGCCCGGCTTATAAATACCGGTTACTTTCGGATCCGATCCGTAACCCAATGCAGGCGGAATGGAATCCTGAGAGAATGCCAGGAACGGTGTCGCTTGCGAAGCCGCAGTTGCGGCGGCAAACCACTTGAGAACCTGGCGTCGGGACAGGCGTGGAGGTAATTCGTGTGTGTCCATGTCAAATTGAATTAAAGGTTACCTTGTCTGGCTTGTTCGATGATATTATCCGCACAGCGCCAGGAAAAAGCCATAATGCTGAGGGTTGGATTCTTGTCGGCGTTCGTTACGAACGGAGCCGCATCAGCGAGGAACAGATTCTTTACGTCCCAGGTCTGGCTCAGAGAATTGCATACGGAATCCTTCGGAGTTTCACCCATACGGGCGCCACCCACTTCGTGCTTCACATTCCCACCGGGCCGGATGATATCCAGACCTGTTTTTGCAGGAGTGCCTCGAACTTTACCGCCCATGGCTTCAATTATAGATGCAAACGTGCGTTCCGCATGCATGGCCATGTTAAGCTCGTGATCGGTCCACTTCCAGTGCCAGCGAAGGACTGGAACGCCCCACTTATCTTTCACAGTGGTATCCAGTTCCGCGTAAGAATTCTCATTTGGAATCATTTCACCGCGGCAAGCCAGGTTGATGAACGAGCCGTAGTAGCGCCGAGCCTCTTCCTTGAGCCGCGATCCATAAAGTCCCCGGGTATACTCACCAGGCACCGGGCTGTTACCACCGGGCATCCTACGCGTTCCACCAATTTCGATATGATAGCCACGGGCAAAATCCAGTTTACCGGCCAGCTGTTCCTTGTATAACCACCAGGGACTGTAAAAGTGACTTCCCCCTGCCCCATCGTCATTATGTGGAGGAAGGTTTTCCATAGCAGGTATTTGCCCACTGAGACTGGAACCAACCGTATCCATTATATACTTACCGACATATCCACTACTATTGGCTACGCCGTCTGGAAATTGGTTATTTTTTGAATTCAGAAGAATTCGAACGGATTCCCCACTACTCGCTGCAAGCACCACAGCCTTCGCATTAACGCGTTCTTCCTTGCCTGTAGTTTTATCCACAAACAGCACCCCACTGGCTTTTCCATTCTTACCGATCAAGACCTCCCGAGCATGGGCATTCGGAATGATGTCAAGATTGCCGGTGGCTAAAGCAGGAGGCAGATGAACAGTGGTACTTTGATAATTGGCGGCAATGCTGCATCCACGATTACAGGGTGTTGCCCAAAAACAGGCAGCGCGTGCGCGCATGGAATCAGCTACGATGCGTTGGGCACGAGGATTACCCGGGTGCAGTTTGGGTGGAATAGTATTGGCGTCGAGCGGACGGGTAAGCACGGCTCTGTGAATAGGGACAACGGGAACCCCCACCTTGCCACCTGCCTTTTGGGTCATCAAATCGCCCACCCTTCCTTTCGGCGGCGGCTGCAACACACCCGGAGGCGAATTTGGAGTATTTTCCATACCTTCATTCGTGCCAAACACGCCAATCAGCATTTCCACTTTGTCGTAGTAAGGCTTGATTTCCTCATAGGTAACCGGCCAGTCAAATCCCAGACCATCACGACTTCGGCCTTTGAAATCGTATGGGCCATTGCGCAATGAGATACGGCCCCAGTGGTTGGTTCGACCACCCATCATCCGGGCTCGCCACCAGGTAAATTCCTGATCCTTGTTAGTGCTACCTTGCGTGTATGGTTCGCCCGGCAAATCCCAGCCACCATCGATCGTTGAGTCATAGAAACCGAGATCTTTGTCCGGCGTGGACGTGCCGCCCAGTGGAGCCTGATACGGAGTCTGAAACATGGGAGTCTCGGTCCTAGGATCGTAGGAGCGCCCGCTCTCAAGCATGACGCACTTC
>JAPUIL010000208.1 GCA_027297085.1 Verrucomicrobiota bacterium
ATCCCAACCAAATCGCCCGCCGAAGCTGACAACTTCGCTTGGGTGTCCAGGGTCACCTAGAACCCAGCGAATGAGGTCAAATTCATGGGGTCCCTGGTTTCCGATGTCACCATTTCCGGTGTTCCAGCTCCAATGCCAGTCGTAGTGAAGGTTTTCTCGGTAAATGGGCTCATCCTTGGCGGGCCCGAGCCACAGATCGTAATCGATGTTCTTGCCGGGAATCAAAGGTGTGCTGCGTTTGCCGATGCCTGTGCGATTTTTGTAGCAAAGTCCACGAACCATCTGGATTTTCCCCACGTTTCCTTCCATGAGGTAGGGGAAAGCTTCCCAGAGTCCGTCGTCTGAACGGTTTTGGAATCCACTTTGCACGATGCGGTTATATTTTTTCTGCGCTTCGATGATGCGGCGTCCTTCCCAGATATTGTGACAAACTGGTTTTTCGCAATAGACATCCTTGCCGGCCTGACAGCCCTGGATGGCCATCAATGCATGCCAGTGATTGGGTGTGGTAATTGTGATTGCGTCGATGTCTGGGCTATCGAGTACCTTGCGATAATCGGAGTAAGTCTTCACTTTGACGCCTTCCTCTGATTCGAGGTCAGCGGCGCGTTTGGCCAGGAGTTCGCTATCGACGTCGCAGATAGCAACCAGCCGGGCACCCTCTGTCCGAATGACATCGCTGATGCCGGATTTTCCTTTGCCATTAAGACCGATTACGGCCACGCGTAAGTCTTCGTGAGCAGCATAACTGCGGGAAGTGCCGATATAAAATGCACCTGCAGCAAGAGTTGAAGTTTTGATGAAGGTTCTTCTTTTCATAGGGTAATGTTGTATGGATTAAACTGGAATGAGTTATCTAATTCCTCAGTTTACCGTGTTTTTAATACTGAGATCAAAATTTACTGAATTGTCTATTGTGGCTAAGTACCTGCAAAAGTAAAAGACAAATTCAAACACGAGTTAGTTTTTTAATTTATTTCAATGGAAGTGGGGTGATTTAAACGGGTTTAGCTTGAAGGATTGGGATAATTGTGACCTTTTTAGGCTCAGATTCGTTCCTGTATACGCACCCTAAATTTTTATCATAATATTTCCTGTTATAGGAAGGCCCCATAGTTAATCTCCCATTGGTATTCTGTCATGAAGACACCAAATCCCTTGCCCGCTAAACTGAAATCCATCGGGTTGGAAACCTTGAATTGCGATTTAGAAACCGAGAGTGAAGAGCTCCTTTCGCTCACATCCGAGGCAGTCAGAAAAGCTTTAAATGCCGCTTATAAGGCTGGGGGTGAAAATAAGACCGATTACCCGATATCATTGGATTCCGATATTGATTCTTCGCAGCTCTTCTGGCGATTGATGGAGTCTTTGCCCGACCACGTGTATTTCAAAGATTTGGAAAGCCGATTCATTTGTGTTAATCAAGCCCACGCACGGTTTCATGGATTTAAAAATCCGGATGATGCGGTAGGTAGGTCTGATTATGATATCTTTCAGGAGCGATTTGCCAGGGTAAAGTATGAGGCAGAGCAAGAGATTATTCGAACAGGTGAGGGATGGAGCTTCCGAGAAGAGCGGGATCTTCAAAGTGATGGAAGTGAGAAATGGGTACTGACGACCAAGTTGCCTCTTAAAGATGTTTCTGGTGAGATTGTTGGGACTTTTGGCTTATCCCGGGACATTACCGAGAATAAATACGTGGAGCTCGAACTGGACCGGCAACGACACCTGCTCCAGACCATCATTCGTATACTTCCCTGTCGTGTATTTGTTCGGGATAAAGAGCAGAGGTTTTTATTGATCAACGAAGAGTACCGGAAGGGTATTGGTGCCGAAGAGAGCGAAGAAGTATTTGGTAAACGACTTATCGAGGTCCGGCCAGGAAAACGGTCGGAAGTGCTGGAAGCCAGAGATAAAGAGATTATCAGGACAGGACAGGCAATTAACAATCAGATTGAATTCGACAATAGTCTGATGGGAGATAATCGCTGGGTCCTCACTTCGAAGGTTCCTTTGCGTGGATCCGAAGGAGAAGTAGAGGGAGTTGTGGGTATGACTCTGGATATTACCGAGCAAAAGGAAGCGGAGGAGGAAGCACGGCATGCCAATGAATTGCTCCAGGAGAAAAATCAGCAATTGGAAACGGAGCTACTCGTGGCGCGTCAATTGCAAGAGACCCTCATGTCCATGGGATTCGATGATGAACCCCGGTATTCATTAATTGGTGACAATTGGTCAATGGAGGCCAGCTATCTCTATGCGCCCAGCCATCACCTTGCCGGTGACTTCTTTTACCTGATTCCTATCTCGGAGGATAAGGTGGGGATCCTTGTCTGCGATGTGATGGGGCATGGAGTAAAAGCTTCGCTTGTAACGATGCTCATCCGTGGATTGCTTTTGGAAATCCCCGCTAACCTTGCAAACCCTGCCAGAGTGCTTCGCCACTTGAACGAAAAAATTATTCCTTTGGCTGACGATAACGCCTTTCCCCGTTTTATAACCGCTGTTTATACGGTCTTCAACTTGTCGAAAGGTGAGATCGTTATAGCCAACGCAGGTCATCCTGAACCGCTATGGTACGTTCGTGATGAGCATGGTAATCATTTCGAAGGTTGTCCGGTTCGTGAAATGGGACCGGCGCTTGGATTATTTTCTGAAGAAAGGTTTAAGAGCACCCGCCACAAGTTGGACCAAATGACCGAGCTTTTATTTTACACCGACGGCTTGGTGGAACAAAAGCAATCGAACGGAGAAGAATGGGGTGTTGAGAACCTGGTCAAATCGGTGGAAAAGGTTAAAGACCTACCCTTGAATGAGCAGCTGAAATCAATAACTGGCGCGCTTTATGACTGTTGCGACAGCGATCATCTGGATGACGATGTATGCCTGGTAGCGGTTAGAATCAAGCCGGCAAAATAGTCTTATCCGGAATTTCTCACCAAATGTGCACAAACAGTTAAGCAGATGATAATAAGCGTTTTGTGAGTTTCTTCCGAATTACACTCTGTCGATATTCGTTTTGCACACATTTTTCAGCCTTCGCCATAAAGGCTACGGCCCGACACGGCGCGCTGACATGCCGTGTGTTCATTCCTCCCGGCTCAGTTACACACAGA
>JAPUIL010000209.1 GCA_027297085.1 Verrucomicrobiota bacterium
GATTTAAACAAAGACGGTAAACGCATCCTTGAATTGGCCAACGATAAGTCCGAGCGGGTAAGAATGCAGGTGCTAAATTTTCTCAGAGCCAGCCGGGAAACTGTTCCGGTCAAATTAATTGAAGGACTTTCGTATGCACGCGATGGGAAGGTGCGCGAAACAGCACTTTCCCTGACCCGGCGTTTTGATAATGCCAGTGCTGAGCCCTTGCTTTTAGATTTTCTAATCGATGAACAAGCGCGTTTGCGCATGTTGGCTCTCGACGAGCTGGTTCGCCGTTCGTTTTCCGGTCTGCGTGAAACGCTTCACCTATCGTTGGATGACAGCGACTGGTTGATTCAGCGACGGGCTGTGATGCACCTTATCGGCTTGAATGATCCTGAAGAATTGAACTTCCTTAAGTCCCGGGTGGACAAAAACCCAAATCATCCGCTTTCACTTTATATTAAAGACCAAATGCTCAAACGCCTCGGCGTGCAGTTATGATGCGCGTATTGAAAATATTGTTACTATTAACCGGCTGGACGATTTTGATCCCGCCGATGTCCGCCGTGGTCGAAGTTGAGAACGAATCTTCCGAGCCAGCTTTGCCAACCAAGGATGTGCCTTACCTTAAAGTGGTGCAGCTCGTGCAGGGGGACGCCATGCAGCGCCAGTATGCTGATGCTTTGCCGAGCCTTTTAGAGGAAGTGCGCACCCGCACTACTCTGAATGTGGATCCATTCCCGGTCTACATCGACTCCTTCGAAGACGAGATCATTTTTAAACATCCGGTATTGTATGTGAATTTTGCCGACCGCCCGGATTGGACGTTGAGTCCCGGCGAGGTAAAGAACCTCAAGGCCTTTATTGAGCGAGGAGGGTTCCTGTTTATAGATGCAGGTATCAACGCCTCCTTCCTACGTGGCAATGTGCGTTATGGGCAAATGCACAGTTTTGCCGATTGGGAGGTTTCGCCTGAAGTAGATAGTGCCTTGAAACAAGTCTTCCCCGGCAAACGTTTTGAACCACTGCCCCGAAGTGATGTGTTTTTCAAATCCTTTTACGCGGGATTGCCCGATGCCTCACCTCTGCCGGAAGCGATTCGCGACTTTATCATCAACGAGAAATGGCCACAGGGTACCTACTCATCCATGGTCCTGAAATACGAGGACCGCGTAGCTGTCATGGCGATGCCTATTATGGCAATGGGGTGGGGGAAGTCTGAGTTTGGCCAGTGGACGACGCGTATTGGTTTCCGGGTACGCGAAGGCGCTGAAGGACTTTCCGAACGCTTAAGTGAAGCTGCTTACGGTGGAGAAAGTTACGATACCACCCGGGAAGACGGCCGTTCCGATGTCATCTACTGCGAAACTCCCGGCATGCCTGCCTGGGTTGAAGAACCCAGCGGCGACTGGCGCGTCTTCCGCTACTACCACAGCCAGGAAATCAGCGATTATGCCCACACCTTCTATACCCGACTGGGCGTGAACATGTTTGTGTATATCTTTAGTCAGTAAGCAGTTACGTATATTATTCCGTTTTTTAGCATTTCCAATATTTTAAGAATTTTGTGGCCCTCACTCAAATTTGACTCATAGGCTTTTTATTCTGTATTTGTGGCCAGGCTTCTTTTGATACCAAATATCACTATAGTATGAACCCAATTTTCAGGCAATTTTACACACTTCTGTTAATCCCGGCTTTGTTGACGGGTCTGGGGCTCCCGGCCCGGGAGGTACCCAATTTCAACCTCCTGGATATTCATGAGAAGGACCACGAACTTTTCGGAGCCAAGGGGAAGGTGGTCGTTTTGTTTTTTACGGGAACGGGTTGTCCTGTTGCGCGTAAGAGTGTCGGTAAACTAAAAGCCCTGGAGCGAACATACGGGGGCGAAGGAGTGAATTTCTGGATCGTCAATTCTTATTTCGACGAATCCAAGAGTGATATCCGGAAGGAGATCAATCAGCTTGGTTTACGGCAAATGACCTATCTGCTGGATACCAAACAATCTGTTGCGCTTTCTTATGGAGTTAACCGAACCGCCGAAGTCGTTGCGATCGATACTTTTTCCTGGGAGGTGTTCTACCAAGGAGCCCTCGATGATCAATTCGGAGAAGGTGCGGAAAAACCAAAGGCCACCCAAAATTACTTAAATGATGCTTTGAAACAGTTTATGGCTGGAGATCCGATCGCCAAACCCAAGACCCGGTCGGTAGGATGTCGAATTTCCTACGCCAAAGTTTCCGGGGATTCTGATGTGCCTGATTATGCGACGCAAGTGGCGCCTATTTTGAGCAAGAATTGCGTGGAGTGTCATCGTAGCGGAGGTATCGGACCTTGGAGCATGAACAGTCACCGCCGCGTTTCTAATTATTCGGATATGATTGAGGAAGTTCTGCTTACACGTCGTATGCCGCCCTGGGATCCTCATCCCGATTATGGAGATTTTAAGAATGATCAATCGCTTACGCGTGAGCAGGTCCAAACATTACTCAGCTGGGTAAAAGCGGGCAGCCCCAAAGGCGAAGGAGAAGATCCGCTTACTCAGCCTCTGCCGCCCATGGACGATTGGAGATTGGGCAAGCCGGATACGATTTTAAGTTTACCAGAGGTTCAGACGATCGCTGCAACCGGCATCGAACCTTATCGACACATTGTAGTCGAAAATCCTTTTAAGGAAGACGTTTGGATCCGTGCCATGGATATCAAGCCCGGAAACCTGAGTGTACTGCACCATGCAATCCTCTATGCAAAATGGCCCGGAAGTCCGAAGGGCGATAAGAAAGGTGTATTTTTCTATGGTTGGGCTCCCGGAGCTAGTCCTACCGAGTACCCCGAAGGTGTGGCCAAGCGGCTCCCGGCGAATGCAAAACTAACACTTGAATTGCACTACACCACCAATGGTGAAGAACATACCGACCTCACGGAAATGGCTTTTTACCTGGCTGATGGTCCTCAGGAAAGGAACGGGGAAACGCGCTCGGCCATCAATATGAACCTGGATATTCCTCCAGGATTGGAAGACGCGCGGCACGTGGCGACTTATGCCTTTAAAAAGCCGGCTACGATCTACGGTTTGTTTCCACATATGCATTTTCGAGGAAAATGGATGCGCTACGAGTTACTGCTACCAAACGGCAAACGTGAAACTTTGCTGCACGTGCCACGCTACGATTTCCAATGGCAATTGTCTTATTACCTGAAAGAACCACGCCACGTACCTGCCGGTAGCTGGCTGATGGTAACGGGATCGTTCGATAATTCAGTTCGTAATCCTAACAATCCGGATCCGGCTAAAAAGGTCGTTTTTGGACAACAGTCGTGGGATGAAATGTTTATTGGTTTCTTTGAAGCTGCCGATGATCCGGAGCCGGGCCTGGCGCAGCGATAGGATCGCTACGTATTCCTTAGTATCAGATTCATGGCCTCCGCCCGTGCTGCTGCATCTTCTCGAAAAATGCCGTACACGGAGGATGTAATGGTGGTTGCGCCGGGCTTATTAATGCCGCGCATTGACATGCAAAGGTGTTCGGCTTCGATCACTACGATGGAACCGAGCGAATCCAGCCTTGTTTGGATGGCACTTGCAATTTGCATCGTAAGCCTCTCCTGCAACTGTGGGCGCCGGGCGTAGCCGTCGACCAATCGCGCTAACTTGGACAAACCGGTGATCTTACTCCCGGGTTTTGGCAGGTAACCGACATGGGCTTTGCCAAAAAACGGGAGCAGGTGGTGTTCGCAGATCGAGTAAAACGTGATGTCACGGACGATGATGATTTCATCGTGATCGACAGCGAAGTCTTTCTCAATGTGATTGGCAGGATCCTCCGTTAATCCGCTGCAGATTTCTCCATAGAGTCTAGCTACTCGGGCTGGGGTCTCAGCTAATCCGTCGCGATCCGGGTCCTCTCCGATTGCCAAGAGAATCTCTCTAACAGCGTGTTCGATGCGTTGGTAGTCTATTTTCAATTCGATTTAGATTAGATTTAATTCAACCGGCTCAGTAGCCGGCGCGACGTTGATGATATAAACTGACGAGACGTGAGATGTCGACTGCTATGTAGAAAAGCCCGGCGATTCCCTCAAGCATCGCCATGGATCGGTTGAGGGCATCTTTGGGGACCACGTCCCCGAAACCAATAGTTGTCAGAACGACGAAGCTGAAGTAGACATGGTCATGCAAGTTCGGCTCGTGCGTCATTCCTGCAAACTCCAAACCGCCCGGATACAACACCGCTAAAGCGGCATAAATAGCGCCGCAGGCCAGGCCGAATAGGAGATACGCTGCCGCCGCTGCTGCGAGTGCTTCCTGGTCGATTTCGTGACGATCTTTCAGGTATTTCAGCGTGAGTCCCAGTGAAAATAGCAGCAGACCTGAGACCGCCAGGAAATGGAGACTCTCGAACATGCCTGTTGGGTAGGTAGTGCAAATCCACACCAGAATTAATACAAGAATGGCTGGAGCCAATACCTTGAGACACGCACTGCGTCCACTGGCTATGAGTACACCAGGTACGATGATGGACAAACCGATC
>JAPUIL010000021.1 GCA_027297085.1 Verrucomicrobiota bacterium
ACAGGTGATGAATCACACCCCCCAGATCGGACTCGTCTGCTGCTGCCACATTGAAGACTACGAAAACAACATCATCAAAAAGCACGAGAAGACCCGGCCACAAAAGGAAGATGATCGCACCAAACTCAACGCGACCTTAAACGCTCACCCCGGCCCCGTATTTCTAGCCTACCGCGACGATGAAGCCATTAATGCGATCATCGACCAAGTAATCGCAGAACCGGCGTTTATAGATTTTACTGCTCCAGACGGCGTCCGGCACACTGTCTGGCGGATTGAGAACACTTCTGAATTGGTGGAAGCTTTTTCCAGAGTACCGGTCTCCTACGTCGCCGATGGTCACCATCGAAGCGCAAGTGCGGCCCGTGTAGGGGCAGAACGCAAGGCCAATAACCCGGATCACACCGGCGATGAGGACTACAATTGGTTTCTTGCGGTAAACTTTCCGGCAAGCCAACTCAAGATATTGCCTTACAATCGATTGGTTTTCACTCTGAATGGCCATTCAACGGAGGAGTTCCTGGGGAAAGTAAGAGCCGTAGCCCAGGTAACCGAAAACGCGGACCCAAACCCGGATCGCGCAGGACAGGTGAGCATGTTTTTAGAAAACCGTTGGTATGGCATTGAGTTTCCTCAACTCGATACTCTCGATCCGGTTAGCAGACTCGATATCAGTCGCCTGCAAGATGCCATCCTCGGACCCATCCTGGGCATTGATGATCCCAGAACCAGCGAACGCATCGATTTCATAGGAGGAATCCGTGGAACGGCGGAGCTGGAGAATCGAGTACACCGAGGAGATGGCCCGGTAGCTTTTTCGATGTATCCGGTCTCCATCGATCAACTGATGGATATCGCTGACGCCGGAGCCACCATGCCTCCAAAAAGCACCTGGTTTGAGCCCAAGCTAAGAAGCGGTCTTTTTGTCCACACCATTTAGAACTGCCTTTGATCAAGGGTTCGCAACAACTGGCAGCCCGATTTCAATTAATGTAGCAGGGATAATACCCTAATTGAATAAAGATCCCCGACCCAAGCACCCGGGAATAACACGTTTTAAAAAGGGTATAAGTTCCGCGGCCCTTAGTGGCACACAACAAAGCCCTCTCGAAAGAGGGCTGAAATTGAAAAAAGAGCGGCAGCTAAATCTAGCTGCGAACCCGGCGGAACTTGTTGTTGAACTTTTCCACGCGACCAGCGGTATCCACGAATCGCTTTTCACCGGTGTAAGCCGGGTGCGAATCGGAAGTCACATCTTGAACAATTACAAAAAACTCTACCCCATCGATGGTCTCAGTCTTTTTGGACTTGATCGTTGATTTGGTGAGAAATTTCTTCCCTGAAGAAACGTCTACGAAGCAAACGGGATGGGATTTGGGATGGATATCAGCTTTCACGGATCTAAATGCGGTTGAGGATTATCCCTGGCGAGCTTTGAAGCGGGGATGGGATTTACAAAGGACGTAAACACGGCCCTTGCGCCGAACTACCTGGCAGTCTGGGTGCCGGTTCTTTAATGTTTTGATGGAAGATGCTACTTTCATGACGAAATCGGGAAAAAGAGAGGAAAAAAACCGCTGAGCGGAAGGGTTGTCAATGGGGAAATTGGAATATACCCTTGGAAAGCGGAGCTAATTTTTTGCGCAGTTGGCCTAATTCAAGGACGGATCATCTGGAGCATGGGCGTCCAGTTGGAACTTGGGGCCTTGATCGAGAAGGAATTTCCGCCAAAGCGAGTCTCCATCGAGCTCGTCCACAAACTGATTCTTTACTTGGGACAAGATCCAGGATTCCTGCTCCATTTCGTCTTCCAGCTGTCCTCCAGACCACCCAGAATAACCCTGATACGCTCTGACGGTGGCGCCAGAAAACTCCATTAGTTCAGCTGCCCGTTCCGGATTGATTCCAAAAAACAGTTTAAAGGTAGAATCGGCTTCCGCCCAGATCCAGGCCACCAAAAGTATCTGGTCCGTCGCTACAGGTCCTCCCTTGTAAATGGGAACCTGAGACAATTGGCCAAAGGCAAATTTCTCCTCAATTTCTCCCAGGCACTTCTCGGTTGGTCGATTGAGAATGACTCCCAGTGCTCCATCTTCCTTGGAGTGAGCAGACAACAGAACCACCGTGCGTTTGAAATTAGGATCCAACAAGCGTGGATGCGAGACGAGTAAAGTACCCGAGTAATTTTCAGGAAAATTGCCGATATCTTCCATTGCTAGTTCTTGAGAATGGCGACTCCGGCTTCGGCCAATAGTTCGAGCACAAGCGGGTCGTTATCGTAATCGCGGTGGTATTTAATTACTAAAATTCCCGCGGCAGCCAGCACCTTAGCACAGTTGATACAAGGGTAATGAGTCACGTAAGCTGTGGCACCCGCAAGACTGATACCCCGACGAGCAGCATCGGCAATCGCATTTTGTTCAGCATGCACCGTTCCTTGCTCATGGTTGTCTCGCATGCGGGACTTATGGGGTGCACCGGGTAAAAAACCATTGTACCCGGCGGCTATCAATCGATTTTTACCTTCGCCTCCGGAAACAATTACACAACCGACATTCAATCGCTCACAACTTGAACGGCTGGCGATAAGAAAAGTGGTCGCCATAAAATACTCATCCCAGGATAGTCGATGATGCCATGCCTCGATCATTTCTGCTATGGCATCCACCGGACCGAGAGAGATCATTTCATCGCTTAACTCAGACATAATAACTACTCGATATTCATTCGCCGCCTACACTGGATAAGTCAACTCCCGTCCTCGCAAAACCAGTCAGGCAGTTTCATGTGCAAGGTCTGGCCAGGCTTTATGTTGATGCTCTTCTGAAGTTTAAGGCCATCATGAGAGACCACCTCCACAATTCTCCGGCCCGGCCGGACAAATCGCAACACCTGCCCATTCAAAGTATACAGTTCGCCATCCACGAAAACATTAAGGGACTCGAAAGAAAATCCGGCCGTATCTGTTTCCAAAGAAATGGTACATTCTGAAGGAACCAGGCTGAAAACCAGATCTTCCTCATTACCTCCTACAATCACAATTTCTCGATACTGTGAAATAAATCCCTCCGATTTCACCTCCACGAAGAGTTGAGTGCCGTCCCGAATATCTCGCTTCCTCCAGGGTGAAACACCCACTTCCTCATCGTCCACAAATACAGTAGCTCCATTGGGAAAAGTCTGAACTCTGATACTCCCCAAGAGCGGGGTCATGGCGGCCTGAAATGTGACCACCTGCCCCTTTTCCACATTTTCGAACAATTTCTCCTCAGGAAAATAATAGGGATGACTCAAATGTACGCGGACCGCCTTGATGCGGCCTTGCTCCACCAGAGTAAACTTGCCGTCTCGGCCTGCCAGACCCACTTCCCGCCGATTCCCGCTTGCTTCATACACACTCACTTTGGTGGCGGGCACGGTATAGATGACGATCTTTGCTTCTCCAAACTCGCGAAAGGAGAAATAACTCAGGATAGCCTCCTTCTTCCAAATGCCTACAGCAGTCACGACTAACAAGCACGCAAAGAAGCAATACTTGAATATCCGTGCACCGGGATCTTCGAAGTGTGATTCATCCATAATTTACAATATACCAGCCATTTCCTGTCCCGCAAGTCAGTTTCGCTTATGCGACAAACAAACGCATATTCTATAAGAAAACACGATTTAGTGAAGTAGGTTATTAATCATCCAGCCCAGTATAGGATCCAGATCAGATGCTAAACCCTTCTGTCGAAACAGCATTCGCCCTTGGGTAAATTGAACCGAAGAAGTCAGCTCCCCCTTATTAAAGGAAGCAATTGAAAGTCCTGGATTTCCCTCGACCAACTTTTGAGCTGAGTCAGAAATTGAAGCCTTACCGTTCAGTTTAAAAATTAAATCGATAATGAGATTTTCATCCTCAGCAATCACGAGGCAACCGTTTCCAATGCCAAAAAAATACTGTACCCCATTTCCCAACCAGAAGCCGGCTGGTAGACCTTCAAACTCCAGACTACGAATTCTGGTGAATCCAACCACCGAATTGTTTTCGTCCAAACGCAAATTCAAACCTGTTTCTCCAAAGCTCAACTCCGAAAAGACCTCGAATAAATCGCTCAAATCGGACGCCAAAAATTTACCTCCCAACAAAAGCATAGAACTTTCCTGCCCACTAGGTTTCCATTTGGCCCAACTTCCATCCCAACGATCGAAGATACCAGATTCCAACTTGTCCAAACCGGAACGGACATCCTTGAAAGTAGCGTCAGAAATGTCTCTCGTCCCTCTATAAATGTAGTTTATATAATTTGTTGCAGACGCTCCATCCACTGATCCGAAAACTAAATGTTCGGCAGTCTTGGGTACGAAATCGAATATGATCGGCTTCACCTGAGGTTTCCTGTCGAGCAATCGATAGAGCCGGGAAAGTGAAGCGGTTCGCATGGATAGAGTGGATACACCGTCGACCATAAATGGATCGATTTCCCAATGAATGGATTCGACAGCCTTAAAATCGCTAGCCAACCATTGAACAAACGGTGCGAATTGGGCGGCATGGTCAAATAGTCTAGGCCAAAGAATTCCGAGCAAATTTTCCGAAGCAGCCACGTTTTCATTTACATGCGTCAAAGCAGGATGCCAACCTTGCATCAAGCCACCAATGACAGCAGTCGATGTCGTTTCACCCAGATGGTCCAGTACGGAATCCAGCACGCCTGATTTTTCATCCACAGAACTGCTAGCTCGGACATAAAAGTAGTAGGCGCCTTTATGTATAGTTAGCAGGTTTTCGTTGCTCACCAAGGACTCCCAGTCATCCGCCGTTTGCTCTTCAACACAAAGCAGCCAATCTAATCCCAATTCGCTCTCAGGTTGATAGAGTAAATAGATCGAAAACGGATTTTCGGAAAACTCCTTAGGTATTATTGAGCCAGAATAGTTTGGAAACTGGTGCGGCTGCTGAACCTTGGTATAAGCGATCAACAAAGCCGGTTCGTCATCTTGTTGCCCGAAAACCATGCCAGAGCCGAAGCTCGAAATAAACAGGCTTATCAACAACCACCTCAGAAAACTATCTGTGACGAATATTTTCACCCCTCGAGAGAGGCTTTGATATCCTGGGATGTAAAGACACAATCCCTAAATACTGAACTTGCACAGCATTCTCAATGGCCGGTTCCAGCTTCCGGTTTGACTTTGCAGTGCCCCGAAGAAAACTTCCCTGTCGTGGCTGCTCTTTCCGACATCATACGCTATTGCAACGATCGAATTCAATTGACCCAGGTTCCAGATTATCAAGGTGCTGAGAACGGGCTTCAGTTCGAAAACAACGGTACAGTGACTAAAGTAGGAGCCGCTGTAGATGCGGGTCTTGTTCCATTTCAAAAGGCGGTGGACGCAGGCGTGGATTTGCTAATTGTGCACCACGGGCTGTTTTGGGATCCTGCCTACCCGATTACGGAAACGCGCTACCAAAAATACAAGTTTTGTATTGAAAACAACCTGGCTGTCTACAGCGCTCACCTGCCACTCGATTGCCATAGAGAAATTGGTAATAATGCGCTGCTGGCAAAAGAGCTCCAACTCAAAACTCTGAACTGGTTCCTGGAATTTGAAGGCAACCACATTGGACTGATTGCCGAAGGAGGTATAGACAGGAATGAAATCAAACAGCGGCTATCCGATTTGTTTTCCGACGGGATTACTTCCATAGAAAAAGGAAGCAATTGTCCCCAAAAGATCGCTGTCGTCTCAGGGAGTGGAGCCAGTGCCATCAGTCACTTAAGTGATGCGGGTGTCGATACGTTGATTACGGGAGAAGTAAAGCAGAATTCCTTCAATCAGGCTGAGGAAGCGGGGCTGAATCTTTACCTATGCGGTCACTACGCCACTGAGACGTTTGGAGTCGCAGCATTGGCGGGGGAAGTTGCCGGGAAATTTGACCTGGAGTGGGAATTTATTAAAACAGATTGCCCACTCTAAATCCTTGATGGGCACGGCAATCAATCTCTATAATTAAACTGCAAGCTGCTGAAGCGCATAAGAATAACCATTAAATCCGAGACCGGTGATAACACCCTCGGCCACCGCGGCGGTGTAGGAATGTTTTCTGAACTCCTCTCGGCTATAAATATTGGAAATATGCACCTCAATAACGCGAAGGCCTGAAGCTGAAATGGCATCGCGCAATGCAACGCTCGTATGCGTGTAGGCAGCACCGTTGAGAATGACACCGGCCACAGCTTCATCGGACAGCTGTCCGAACAGGTCGACCAAGGTACCCTCATGATTGGATTGATGAAACTGCACGGTTACTCCGAGCTTCGAGGCTTCCTCTGTGAGACGGCTCTCCAGGTCCTCGAGGGTCTCCGAACCATAAACCTCAGGCTCGCGAGTTCCTAACCGGTTCAGGTTGGGACCATTTACAACAGCGATCGTTTTCATGGGGGCTCATTGATAGCGCCAAGGGGCCCCAGCGCAAGGGTTTCTTAGCTCACGTAATTTTCCAGGTACCCTGCATAAAAAGCAATCACGGCCAGGACATGGAGAGCTATCGAGGTCAATACAGCTGCGGCAAGATCGTCCGCCACTACTCCGACGCCGCCGGGAAGATCCTGTAGCCGCTTTATACCGAATGGTTTTAACACGTCGAACAGTCGAAAAAACAGAAATCCCGCCAGCAGCACAACCCAGCCAATACCTGTATGCAACAATGGCTTCGATCCGATAAAACACAGTGGAATAACCACAAACTCATCCAGCACAATTTTTCCCGGATCCCGCAATCCAAGACGCAGCTCAGCTTCCCAACAAATTTGCACTGCTATATATAAAGAAAGAAGAGAAAAAAGAAGGGTTCCCAGGTAGTTCAAGTTCCAAAACGCAACCGAGAACCAAATGATTCCAGCCAGACTGCCCCAGGTACCGGGAGCCGTTTTAATATTTCCCACCGGACCAAGAGTAGCCACATTTACAACTACCTTTTCGGGTAATATTTTAACCCACAAGTGCTGCTTCATCATTTTGAAGAGGAATCATTGGATCCGAAAAACAATCTCCAATATTTGATCATGTAACTGGAACCTGAATACACAGTCAGCAAAGTAGCGATTAAAAACAGTGACCACCCACCATAATAAAAGAAGCCGACCGCCCAGTCCAAATCGATAGTTACAAAAGGCTGCCAGTCCACTTCCAGAGCTCGCGCCACTATGAGCGCTCCGATTGCCATAATTTGAAAAACGGTTTTGATCTTCCCGGCTTTCTCAGCAGGCAACACTACATTTTTGGCGGCTGCCACCATACGCAACCCAGTTATTAAAAACTCCCGGCTCATGATCAGAAGTACCATAAACATCATCCAATCGAGCAGCACACCCAGCCCTAAAAACAAGATAAACAGTCCTACGGTCAGAATCTTGTCAGTCAAGGCATCCATCAGTTGACCGAACACTGAAATAATGCCCATTTCACGGGCGATTTTCCCATCCAGCCAATCGGTTAAGCCTGCCACCACAAACACAAAAAAGGCCAGGGAGTCTGCAAAACGAAACTCCCAATACATCAACACGGCGATCAAGAACAGAAAGGGAACTCTCGATAGTGTTAGTAGGTTGGGAAGGTTCATAAACAGTTGCTTTCCTCAGGCTCTTTCAAATCGGTCTCACTATTCATTGGATACAGAAAGGGAGGCAATAGTGAATATCCGCACCTGTGGTTTTCCGATCCAGCGACCACCCAGATTGACATTAAAGTAGTAACTAGACGGTCAACTCAAACTCTCGGCTCGATGTACCGAGTGCAACGACACAATCATCGCAAGGTTCACCATTGCTGCAAGCTGGGATAAGAATTAACAGTTGCGATTCAAAGTTACGAATCTTGCGTTTCAGCCTAAGTTACTCATTTTAAATCCATCATGCGAACGGCTCTTTATCCGGGAACCTTTGATCCCATTACTCTTGGACACCTTGATGTTCTCCACCGCGCCAGCAGAATCTTCGATAAGGTAATTATTGCGGTAGCTCGAAATGAGCCCAAAAAACCCACCCTTCCATTTGACCTGCGCATACAACTAATACGCGAGAATCTAATCGATGGACAAAATTTTGAAATCCAAAGCTTCGATGGGCTGGTAATAGAGTTTGCCAAGCAAATTGGTGCAGTTGCTCTCATAAGAGGTCTGCGAGCAGTATCCGACTTCGAATACGAGCTACAAATGGCCCAGATGAACCGCAATCTCGACGACTCAATTGAAACACTCTTTCTCATGCCTAATGAGGCCTATACCTTCGTGAGTTCCCGATTGATCAAGCAGGTAGCTGCCTACGGTGGAGATGTTTCAAAATTTGTGCCGTCAAATGTGTATGCGGCGCTGAAGGAATATTATCCCAAACCGAATGGAGACTAAAACGGCGGGCGCTATCAATGGCACTCGGTTAAGTACCTTCACAACCAGTTTTCGAAACATTGACGGCCACAGGGTCATCCCTTGCAATCGCCGTGCCTAGCCATAGCCTTTCAAGGCGACGGCTGGTGCATGACAAGGCGGGCTCCTAAGAACCCGCCTTGGAAAAATAATCCGGATCTTTATTAAGCGACCGGAGCTGCAGGAGTTGCTGGCGGAGCTTTCTTAAATACAGCAGCTCCAATGGCACCACCGATAAGCCCGCCAACGGCATTGAAGACCAGACTGAACACCAGGCCAATCACGATTTGTACTGCTCCTAGCCCTTCCAACTTCTGGCGTTCGATTTGTTCCCGGACTTGATCAGCCATATCTGGAGCATATTTTTCGACGAGGTCGATTATGGTCTGATTAGTAAATTCCTCCACAGGATTGATTCCAAGCTTCTGCAAAATCATGCTGATGATGAAGGCTGCAATCCCTCCAAGTAGACAAGTGAGTATACCCAACACAATCCCCTTACCCGGAGATATGGTGAGCTGATACTTGTTAGTAAACCAGTAGACTGCCAGCATCGCTCCCAGCACTTGAGGGATCAGGCAGCAACCTAACAAATTAACAAAAGGAATTACAGATACGACGAATACGAGAGCGGCACCCACGAGCATCGCTTGGAAATCATCGGGCTTTTCAGCGGGTTCTACCCGGAAAGAATTTTCTTCTGACATAGAATTTGGAGTTAGTGAGTTCTAGATAAAGTTCTTGGAGACCGAGCAAGGTGAAATGAGAGACGACCAGGCCGAATAGGAAACCGGTTAGCGCACGTGACCAGAACCAATTTTCATAAAACCCAACCATCTCCAACAGTACATCCAGGATCATAACACCTAATACACCGATGAGTGCGCGGGTTATTCCAGGAGTTGAAGGTTTCCAATATAAGAAGAGGATATGTCCTGCCGCCAAGCCGAAGTAAATCCAAATGCAGCGGACACACACGGGTAATGCGACTCCATAGATTTGATAACAACGGTCACTGAATTGATGGCAAAATCCTGAAAACAGGAAGCCAATACCCTCGGAGCCCAACCAGGCGGAAACAACGGCCAGAATCACTAAACCGAAACAGAGTCCGCTCACAGCGAATCCGATCCATTTTCCCCGATTGTCTAGCATGGCCGAACTCTTTTATTTCAGCCAGCGCACTGCAACGCCAAAAAAGCAGATCCGCTCCAGACAGCCTAAACTTTGAATTCGTTCTGAAGATAGCCACCCTTCTCAATTGATTTTCCATTGGACATTACATCTAAAAATGCCTTTAGCCTGAGTAAATAACGCAGCCTTCATGTCCCAATCTCCTTCCAACAAAAAAAACCTGAGTGCCATTTTGCTCACCCTCTTTCTCGACCTGGTAGGGTTCTCCATCATTTTCCCACTTTTCCCGGGAATGCTGGAGTATTACTTCGATGCAAGCGGTCAGTCAGGCATTCTCGGCTGGGCGATCCCCTTCCTGGACAGCCTGACTGGCGGAGGTCATTACACCGCGGTATTGTTTGGCGGCTTACTGGGAAGCCTTTACTCGCTGATGCAATTTGTGTTTTCACCGATCTGGGGCAGACGGTCCGACAGGTTCGGAAGAAAATCGGTTCTTAAGATCACCATTCTGGGGACTGCGCTCAGTTATTTGATCTGGGCATTGAGCGGATCGTTCGAAATCCTGGTGCTGGGACGGCTCCTGGGAGGAGTCATGGCGGGGAACATTTCAGTAGCCACAGCTGCGGTGGCAGACATGACCAGCAAGCAAAATCGAGCAAAAGGCATGGCCTTGGTTGGTGTAACCTTTGGAATTGGTTTCATTACCGGCCCGGCGATAGGAGCTCTACTCTCTACAATAAATATACTCGACTTCGCTCCGGCACTGGAATCCATCGGCATTAACCCATTCTCGGTGCCAGCATTGGTTGCTTTGGTTCTGACCATAATCAACTTCGTCTGGTTAAACTCACGGTTTGAAGAGTCTCTGGATCCCGAAAAAAGAGACCGAAGCAAAACAAGAGGCGGCCTGGCATCCATCCTCGATCTATTCTCCGTAAACCATCCAGGTATTCGCCAGGTCAACTGGTTATACCTGATTTTCATCGCCGCCTTTAGCGGTATGGAGTTCACGCTCACTTTCCTAGCTGTTGAGCGCTTCCACTACTCACCTGCCCAAAACGGCTACATCTTTATCTACGTCGGATTTATTCTCATACTTGTCCAGGGTGGAATCGTCCGCCGGCTGACTCCAAAAGTGGGTGAAAAACGCATGGCCCTTTGGGGCTTGGGATTCGGCGTAGTAGCCTTTTTGCTGCTAAGCAAATCAGACACCCAATTCCTTTTTTATGTATCCCTGACTCTGATGGCATTTGCAGGAGGCCTGGTAAATCCCAGCCTTACCAGCCTGGTTTCGTTATATTCCAGCGAAGACAAACAAGGTGCTCACCTCGGTCTCTTCCGTTCGGCTGGATCACTTGCACGGGCCATTGGGCCGATACTGGCGGCCGGATTGTATTGGTATTTTGGAGCCACAATTGCCTATCTATTTGCTGGTTTTGTCATCCTTATACCTCTTTACAGAGCCTTCACACTCCCAAATCCCAATATGGACGAAGTCCCTATCTAACCCGGCGAAGCAAAAAAGCACCAACGCCATCGTGTCCGCTTTCCCAAGGAAACGACAGGATTTCCTTCTCTTTGATACAGGTACCACCTGAGGTTTCCAAAAAGTGATCAATAATTTGCTGGTTCTCCTCCGGTTCCACACTGCAAGTACTATATATAAGCCATCCGTCCAATTTAACAAATTGCGCTGCCTTTTTAAGCAAAGCTTCCTGTAAGCCAATCAATCCACGAAGCGTTTCTGCCGTTTGCCGCCACTTAATATCGGGCCTTCGTTGCAACACTCCTGTATTTGAACAAGGCACATCTACATAGACCAAATCAAACTCAGGCCGCGGGAGCTGATCCGAATTCAGACCCAGCACGTCTTCGGCCACCTGAACTTGTTCAATCCCCTCCCGCTGATAGCGACTCAGATTTTCGCGCAGACGATCAAATCGACTCCCGGGCACATCGACTGAAACCAATAAACCTTCGGTATTATGGATGGCGCCAAGTAATTGGATACTCTTTCCTCCCGGCGCTGCACAAAGATCCAGGGCCGATCTTACAATCTGTCCTTCCAGAAGCTGAGGACCTAGCCGGGTAGATGGGTCCTGAATGTAAGCCTTGCCGTCCGCCAACCAAGTTCGCGTGATTTTCCATTCCGCATCTTGAATTTCAAAAAATCCCGGCCACGCGGTCGGCACCCAATCATCAGGTACCGCCATACCGGATACTCGGCAAAACGCATATACTTTGGGGATCATTTGATTCCAGGAAAGAAATTCTTCCACAATTGCCTCTCCCCACAATTCGATCCAGCGGTCAACCAGCCACTTTGGATGACTGTATAATCGACTGAGGTCCTTTGTCTGTTTGATCGATTGGGCCTCGATTTGCTCCAATTCGGGCAGCTTTCGCAAGACAGCATTGGCGAACTTAGATTCGGGTTTACTCAGCATGCGTTTGGCTTGCTCCACAACATAGTGTACGATCTGTGGTTTGTTGCCTTCTTCCGCTTCAGAATACTCAAATAGGGCAACCAGCATGATGGCCTGAAGACGTTTTTTAGGGAGCTTTCTAGTGGTCGATTTCAACTGAGATTGAAAGCGTCCCAGATGTCTCACCACTCCATACGATAAAAACTGAACCCGCCGGGCAACATCCCCCTCCAAATTCCGACTGTGCCGCTCAAGCAAGACATCCAGCTTTTGGTCGGATTTGAGAAAGTCTTCCACGACCCGAACCGAGGCTTGCCACGACCGCGAAGACAGTGATTTATCAGTCTTTGACATTTAAAAATTAGAGTGTCAGAAATATTTTCTTATAATAGTCTATTCTTGTACAAACCTATTCACCTATGAACGAAGAAGCGGTTTAAGCGCTGATCGAAAAAAATCCCAAACTAAAACGGGATAAAGATAAATTACTGGCCATGGAGCCGGGTTTTTTCTGCATCCACCGCAGCTGGGGCTTCGGACAGATTCAGGCTTATGACGAAGGCGAGAACCGCATCATCATAGACTTTGAAGATAAGCCCGGCCATTCTATGGATCCAGCCTTCTGCGTGAACACGATGGATGTGCTTCCACATGAACACATTCTCTCCCGTTCCAAAACTGAAGAAGACGAGGTGAAAGAGATGGTCAGCAAACGACAAGCTGACGTCATTTTCGAAATCCTGGACAAACTTCCCAACAAAAAGGGATCCACTCAGGAAATTGAGCGTATTCTCAAAATATTACTGGGAGAGGCCAAAGCTAAAAAATGGTGGACCACCGCTAAAAAACACGTGGCTAAAGACTCCCGGATCGGTATGCCCGTTAGGAAAGTCGACCCGTATTTTGTCCGGGATGAGCCTGTCAACCGTGAAGACGAAGTCTTCGACGCTTATTTCAAGACGAATGCCGCCGGCCGTAAACTGCGCCTAGTTGAAGAATTGGTTACGGCCCACCCGTCCAACGATGCCGTCAAAGTTCACCTGTCTGAATTGATCGAGGATTTTTCCAGCTTCATTGCTGAAACGCACCAATTGAACTTGCTTGAAAGACTCCACGCAGCCTGGGTGCGCGATGACGTTCTCACTATTCTGGAGCGCGAAACCGACGTTGAACCCATGCCGGACGAGTTGGTTGCTCAAGCACCAGCTCTGGCAGAGCTAGCCAATGAACTTCCAGGACCCTACCAAACAAAGCTGCTTGAGTTGATCGAACGCACTCATCCCGATTCTTGGGTAAAAGTAATATTAGATCTATTTAAAAATAGCCGGGGCAAATTTACCACCGAGAGCATAAACTACCTTTATACCAGGGCTCCGATCGAAGAAATAAAAACCACTCTGGATCGTTGGTTGGTAGAACAAAACTTGAAGGGCCCGGTCCTGATCTGGATCATCAAGAATCGCAATTCACGCAAATTTTCGAAGATCACCGCCGATCTCATCAATCCACGCCTCTTCATGGCTATCTTGTACGCGATTGATTACGAAGCGCTCCATACGGCCGGTACGCGGCGTGTTCCATTGGCCGACCTATTGTCGGATGACCAGGAGCTGATCGGAGACCTCATGGCAGAAGCAGATCCGGAAACAGCTCGTGACCTGGCCAACTCACTGCTCATGAATCAGGGATTCGAGGAGTTGACGAAAATGTCTATCCTGGCACGCGTCATTAAAATATTCCCTGCTGTGCAGAGCCTGGTGGATACTACCAGTGATCAAAAAGAGGGAGATACACTATTCGTATCCAAAGCCAGTTTTGATTTCCGAAAGAAGGAATACGATGTATTGGTTAAGGAAAAAATTCCTGAAAACAAAACAGCCATTGCCACGGCTCGTGAACACGGGGACTTGAAAGAGAATTCTGAATACAAGATGGCCCGACAAGATCAGACCATGCTTATGGCGAGAAAAGGCCAACTGGAGAAAGACCTGGCACTCGCCCAGATAACCGATTTCACCGAAGCCCCAACTGATGTAGTCGGTATTGGAAGCACCGTTGAAGTCGAAGATGGCAGTACCGGTGAATCCATCACGTATCACATCCTGGGAGCCTGGGATAGCAATCCGAATGAGAATATCCTCTCTTACAAAACTCCGTTGGCTCAGAAACTTCTTGGAGAGAAGGCCAACGCAATAGTTGAAGTGGAAGTTGCTGACAACTCACAATCCTGGAAGTTGAAATCCATCTCCCGCTACTTGGATAGAAAATAAATTTCCCGCAGGATATTCATCCCGTGGATACAGCCGATACTCTAAAACTCTTATCCGATCCAACGCGATTACGGTTGCTTCGCCTTTTGGTGACGGAAGAGTTATCGGTCGCCGAGTTGCAGGACATCCTCAACATGGGGCAATCGAGAATTTCCTCTCATCTGGGGTTACTCCGCCAAGGCGAACTCGTCGAGGACCGCCGGGATGGCAAGAAAAGTTTCTACCATGTGAACAGGAACCTGGCTCCGGAAACTAAATCGTTGCTTCAAGTTGTCTGTGATTCCTTCGATAAGCAGGAACAGGCAAAGTCCGACTCCCAGAATCTCAACCGCATTCTTGATCAACGCAGAGAACTGTCCGAAAAGTTTTTCAACTCAGTCGCGGAAAACTTGGGCAAGTATCATTGTCCAGGTAGATCCTGGGAAGCCATTGGACACTTCCTGCTGAAACTGACTCCTTCAATCGTGATCGCCGACCTGGGAGCGGGCGAAGGTATCATTTCCCAGCTACTGGCTAGACGTGCGGAAACCGTTTTCTGCATCGACAATTCCAAACGTATGGTCGAAGTAGGTACGGACCTAGCTGGAAAAAACGGTTTTGCAAACTTGCATTACAAATACGGGGATATTGAAAATGTGCCCCTTAAAGATGAAGAGGTTGACCTTTCTCTCCTCAGTCAGGCTTTGCACCATGCGAGGCAACCCATTCAGGCCCTCCGCGAAGCCTACCGGATTTTGAAACCCGGAGGACAAATCGTCGTCATCGATTTGCTTGAACACCAATTTGACAAAGCCCGTGAGCTCTACGCCGATCAATGGTTGGGATTTTCACAAAACCAACTCTACCGCTGGTTGAAGGAAGTCGGCTTCGAGCAAATCGAAGTTTCGGTGGTTGCAAAAGAAACGAAGGAGCCTTTTTTCGAAACTCTCCTGGCATCGGCTGTAAAATAGTCACAGCAATTCCTGAGAGTTCTCCTTTCGAATAATCCTGCAAAACAGTCTCAGTCTTCACGCCTTGCCGCTTATTAGCTGTTGTGAGCTCAAACTCAAAAAAGATGCTGCGAAAACAAGTGTACCTCTTTAACCCCTCACCACCCCCAACCGCTTTATTCGCTCGCCTATTAATCCCCCAAAGCGAGCTCGAATTGTAATGATTCATCAAATCTTAAGGTAGTCAGCAAGTCAGTCCGGTTTCGGGACCCCCGAGGCCTACTTTACAAATCGCAGTCTAACTGAAAATCTGTAAGTAATTCCAAGATAGTAAGAAAGTTCAAAACCCGTTCTTCGGAGCGGGTCTTTTTATTCAAGAGCGCCCCGCTGGATTTGACAAATATGCTTTCGACTGAGAGATGCTAGATTAATCAGTATTCCCTTCAAAACGGCATCGGGAGGACCAGTCTGCAGTATAGT